>NZ_JAUOPX010000110.1:0-855 GCF_030547455.1 Motilimonas sp. 1_MG-2023
ACAAGATAAAGTAGAAGAATACGAAAAGGCATTCCATAATGCACTTGCAAAAAACGTATAACAAGGCCAGTCAATCTGACCTCCGTAAATTGTCTTCTTTTTTGCAAAAAGACGCAAAAAAGCAGCCAATCCACTCCGGCAGTTGCTGGCGGCGTTATGTACTTTTACGGAAAATCAGAAATTTATGGATGAAAATACTGAAATTTGGCGTCAATATTACGAAAAGGCACTCTCTCGCCCCCATTCAAAACGTACTGAATTTGCTGTCAGACTCGATGAATCAAACCTCAAAGTAGCCACTGACTGTGGTTGTGGAACCGGTAGTGATATCGAATACCTCGAGCAACAGGGTTTTCAAGTTCATGGCTTCGATATTAATCCTGATTCAGTCGCTATTTGTAGAGACAGGTTTGGGTCAAAGTCATTAGTGGATATTTCAGAGTCCTCGTTTGAGTCGTTCGACTATCCAAAATCTGGTGTAGTTCTCGCAAATTCCAGTTTGTTCTTCGCTGACCCAAACCAATTCGAATCGACTTGGAGTAACATTAAATCTTCAATTGAAATCGGTGGGGTGTTTGCTGGTGACTTCATGGGTTTCAAAGACAGTTGGGCTCACAACTATCGTAGCCCCACAACACCTCTATCGGAATCAGAAGTAAAGGCTTTGTTCTCAGGCTTTGAAATAATAAGGTTCTCTGAGCGTGATGAAGCAGCGAAAACTTCATTGGGTAGAATGAAGCATTGGCATACATATTCTGTGGTTGCGGTGAAACGTACATAACATACAAGAATAGGTGTCGCGAAGCCGACACCCCATATTCAGGTGTTGGACAAGCCCGGAGCCTCGATAAGCTC
>NZ_JAUOPX010000111.1:0-806 GCF_030547455.1 Motilimonas sp. 1_MG-2023
CAGCCATTTGTTGTAAATTACGCTTCACATGAGCAAGACAGAACTGATGCTGGGTCGGATCTATCCAGTTGTAACTGGCGCATTGATCGGTGACGATAATGGCGCTGACCTGCTCTCCGAGCAAGTGTTTCGCATTGTCTTGGCTGCGTGAGTAGCGGATAGTTTGAAACACGGCGTCAGCACTCGCCATTAACCATACCCAGCGTGTTGATTGGTCATCATTACGCGCATGTGTGGTTTCATCGGCATGAATGAGCGGCGCTTTTTGGATGTGCGCTTTCAATGCTTGATGCACAGGTGTGAGCATTGAGCTAACACGCCCTTGCACTTCTGAAAGTGCGCCAATTGAAAATGTCGTACCATATTGATCTAACAGAAGTTGCCTGATTTTATTCAGGCTTAAATGATGCTGGCCAGCCAGCACCGCGATGTGGCTCATTAGCCTCGGGCCCATTTGCCCTGTTGGCGCATCGCTAGGCAATTGGCCTTGAGTAACGGTGTTACAGCAATCACAGCGGCCATGAAACAATTGATATTCAGTGATATCCAGCGCTTGTTTTGGCAACTCCAACACTTGGTGGCGACGTGAAGGCGTTGCGTTGACGACAACATCGCCGCCACATTCACTGCATTGCGAATGAGGAAGGCAAGGCACGATAACATCGGAATCGGTTAGCTCACTTAATGGTCGTCGATGCCCCGTGTGTCCAGGTTGAGCGCCTGTCGCATTTCGGCTACGAGGCGTTTGAGCTTTTTTCGCTCGGCTTTGACCTCAGGTGTATCATTTGAAGGTGAGCGTGAAGAGT
>NZ_JAUOPX010000112.1:0-731 GCF_030547455.1 Motilimonas sp. 1_MG-2023
TGGGTGATCGACTTGGGTGTTATCAGGTGATCGGCATCAATGTTATTGGGTGATCGGCATTCATGGGAATATGCACTTATTTTAAAACACAAGACCGCATCGAGCTTTTGCACTCTTCAGTTATATATTCACGCGTGTAAATCAACACGCGCCTAGTACCAATCTACGTGAATAAATCGCTTACTCACTCTTGGTCTCTCTATGGCGCAATACATCATCACCTTATTGAAATTACTACAGTTATAACTTTACCTACCACTGCGCCTATTCTGCCATTTATACAAACTGTGCAGCACATAACTGTACCTTATATCGCGGCGTGCTGCCCGATAAAGCATCATGAACATCACCAAGGATAACGCCACCTTCCGCTATCGCGATGAGCAAACCAAACACTGGAAACAACGCACTCGGGATTATGGTTTTTTACGCGGTAACACCAAAGGATTACTGTACCAAATACAGTGCTTGCTATTGCCGTTGCTGCAACAGCTACTGGGAATTGAGCCACTGAGCCAACCCACGCGCACTTGCCCTTGCTGCCAGCACAGCATGCGCTGCATTGGTATCCTGCGACCGAGGTAGTTCAATCACATCAGGGAAGAAATAAGGATAATGGCCTTCACCACGCCAAGGGCGACAACAAGAGGAATAAACGTAAACGCCCCATGATCCCACGGGCTGATGTTGCTAATGTTTGAAGTTCCAAGGCAGGAGCGCATCGATATCTG
>NZ_JAUOPX010000113.1:0-730 GCF_030547455.1 Motilimonas sp. 1_MG-2023
CTCATCTCTGAGCTGAAGCGCTGGTTTGGTAAAAGTTGTGGTTCGGCAGGTCAAAGGACGTTGCAGGTATTGCTCGCTGATTCAGGCTTCAAAGCTAGTCGGTGGTTGATTCGCAAGCTGATGAAGGAGAAGGGTCTCGTCAGCAGGCAAATCCCTAGTCATCGTTATGCTAAGGCTGAAAAAGAGCACTTAAGTATTCCGAATTTGCTAGATAGGAACTTCAAACCAGACGCTCCAAATCGGGTTTGGACGGGCGATGTGACGTATGTTTGGACAGGCTCTAAATGGCTATATTTAGCCGTTGTGATTGACTTATTTGCAAGACGCGTTGTTGGCTGGGCAACCTCAAAAAGCCCAGACAGCGAGCTAACAAAGAAAGCATTGAGGATGGCCTATGAGAGCAGAGGAAAGCCAAAGGGCTTGATGTTCCACAGCGACCAGGGCTGCCATTATACCAGTAAAACTTATCGTCAATTGCTTTGGCGGTTTGGTATAAAGCAAAGTTTAAGTCGCCGAGGTAACTGCCACGACAACGCCCCCACTGAACGTTTTTTCAGAAGTTTTAAAACCGAGTGGATGCCAAGGTCAGGTTATCAGTCATTTGCAGCGGGTGTTGAAGCGATTAACAGTTACATTACCGGTTATTTCAATCGCTACAGGCCTCACCAGTTTAACAAGGGGCTATCGCCACAAAAGGCTGAAGCAGAATACTTCAAAACTTATAACGAGG
>NZ_JAUOPX010000114.1:0-710 GCF_030547455.1 Motilimonas sp. 1_MG-2023
AAATTTGAACGTAATAAGCCTCACGTAAACGTGGGCACCATTGGTCACGTTGACCATGGTAAAACAACTCTAACCGCTGCTATTTCATCGGTTCTTACCAAAGCTTACGGTGGTGAAACTAAAGATTTCGCATCTATCGATAATGCACCTGAAGAGCGTGAGCGCGGTATTACAATCAATACTTCTCACATCGAGTACGACACACCGACTCGTCACTACGCACACGTAGACTGTCCAGGACACGCCGATTATGTTAAAAACATGATCACTGGTGCTGCTCAAATGGACGGCGCTATCCTAGTAGTAGCTGCGACTGATGGCCCAATGCCACAAACGCGTGAGCACATCCTACTTTCTCGTCAAGTTGGTGTTCCATACATCATCGTATTCATGAACAAATGTGACATGGTTGACGACGAAGAACTACTAGAGCTAGTAGAAATGGAAGTTCGTGAACTGCTATCTGAGTACGATTTCCCAGGTGATGACCTACCGTTAATCCAAGGTTCTGCGCTTAAAGCACTTGAAGGCGACGAAGCATGGGAAGCGAAAGTACTTGAGCTTGCAGAAGCACTAGACACTTACATCCCAGAGCCAGAGCGTGAAATCGATAAGCCATTCATCATGCCTATCGAAGACGTATTCTCTATCCAAGGTCGTGGTACTGTTGTAACTGGTCGTATCGAAGCGGGTATCGTTCGTGTACAAGA
>NZ_JAUOPX010000115.1:0-700 GCF_030547455.1 Motilimonas sp. 1_MG-2023
GCTTGGGGAACCGTGAAATGGTAAAGAGATTGCGCAAAGAAGGCTATCAAGTTGGTCGCTATCTTGTTCGTAAAATTATGCGTCGCTTACGCCTTAAGGTCACACAACGCCTGGCTTACAAGGTCACAACAAAGCGTAAGCACTCCGATTCAGTGGCTGACAACCTACTGAATCAGAACTTCAATCCCACAGCTGCCAACCAAGTTTGGGCAGGCGATGTGACTTACTTAAAAACAGGTGAAGGCTGGATGTATTTAGCCATTGTGATGGATTTATATTCGCGTCGCATCGTAGGCTGGCACATCGACAAGCGCATGACGACGGATTTGATAAGTAAGGCATTAATGAAAGCTTACAATCTGCGACTGCCACCTCAGGGGCTGGTGTTTCACAGCGATCGTGGCTCACAATATACCAGCAAGCAATTCCGTAAATTGCTAGCGAGCTATGGAATGAGATCCAGTATGGGGGATGTGGGTGCGTGTTGGGATAATGCCGTTGTAGAGCGCTTTTTTGGCAGTTTAAAGCACGATTGGCTATTCAAAGTTAATCAGCCAACAAGGGAGTTTATGAAGCAAGATGTGGCCGCTTACATGAAGTATTACAACTTAGAGCGACTGCACTCAGCCAATGGTGATCTGTCACCAGTGGAGTTTGAAAATTCTCAACTAAAGGTGTCCAGTTTTGGTTGACCAGAACA
>NZ_JAUOPX010000116.1:0-653 GCF_030547455.1 Motilimonas sp. 1_MG-2023
GGGGGAACACCTCATTTTTCTCTTTTGTAGGCCACTTGTACTTGGCTTTTTCAAGGCGCTTGTACCAAAGAGCAAAGCCTGTTTTATCCCAGTACAACACTTTGATTTTGTCGCGCTGTTTGTTGGTGAACAGGAACAGGGCACCGCTTCCCAGGGGTAAATCGGTGTCACTTTCGATAATCGCCGCGAGGCCATTGATGGACTTTCTAAAATCGACACTTTCACGATGCAGATAAATCTCTGGTGCGCTGAGCATGCGTTTCATGATAGCGCACCTATGAGCTCTGCGAGATAGGCCGCTGGCGTGCCTTGTGGAATACGCAGCTCAACATCATTGACGAATAGTGTCATGTTAGCCGTTGCACTCTGAGCTTGATACTTGGTCGTCTTTTCGACGACTTCTGCTCGGACAAAGCCTAGAGATACGTCAGTTTTATTGAGTTGCTGGCGCTTGGCATAGAACGTTGAGGGGTTAAGTTCATTGAGCTTGCAAAATGCGAGTGTAGATAATGAACTTGATTCAGATTGCGCAATAAGGTTTTGCCATTCTTGGTTGGTGCGTCGTTTTCTCATCTCAAATCTCCTCATGGTTGGAGACTTGATCTTATTCTTCGTGCTAGGGGATTAGAATGCGGGGTTTATGATGCGCTTAC
>NZ_JAUOPX010000117.1:0-547 GCF_030547455.1 Motilimonas sp. 1_MG-2023
CGTGGAGTCAACCTTGAAATACCACCCTTGTAGTGTTGATGTTCTAACCATGGGCCCTGAATCGGGTCTTGGGACACTGTCTGGTGGGTAGTTTGACTGGGGCGGTCTCCTCCCAAAGAGTAACGGAGGAGCACGAAGGTTGGCTAAGTACGGTCGGACATCGTACGGTTAGTGTAATGGTATAAGCCAGCTTAACTGCGAGACAGACACGTCGAGCAGGTACGAAAGTAGGTCATAGTGATCCGGTGGTTCTGAATGGAAGGGCCATCGCTCAACGGATAAAAGGTACTCCGGGGATAACAGGCTGATACCGCCCAAGAGTTCATATCGACGGCGGTGTTTGGCACCTCGATGTCGGCTCATCACATCCTGGGGCTGAAGTCGGTCCCAAGGGTATGGCTGTTCGCCATTTAAAGTGGTACGCGAGCTGGGTTTAGAACGTCGTGAGACAGTTCGGTCCCTATCTGCCGTGGGCGTTTGAGAATTGAGATGGGCTGCTCCTAGTACGAGAGGACCGGAGTGGACGAACCGCTGGTGTTCGGGTTGT
>NZ_JAUOPX010000118.1:0-541 GCF_030547455.1 Motilimonas sp. 1_MG-2023
GCTGGATCACCTCCTTACCAAAAGCGACGTTGTCTTGTTGACGAGAGTCAATGAGTGTTCACACAGATTGTATGATTACATTGGGTAAAAAACATCGGGTCTGTAGCTCAGTTGGTTAGAGCGCACCCCTGATAAGGGTGAGGTCGGTAGTTCAAATCTACTCAGACCCACCAAATCTTCGCAATACTGCGTTATTAAGTTCGTCGTTTAGCTTGCTAAACTTCCTCACTTAATGCCTTGTCTTGCTTGATTTGGCCACTATGCCATCCTCCCAGGTGGTTTAGGGTTCGATGTTTTAGAAGATATTTGGGGCTATAGCTCAGCTGGGAGAGCGCCTGCCTTGCACGCAGGAGGTCAGCGGTTCGATCCCGCTTAGCTCCACCAAATCTTCATGTTCGGCCAAGATAGGCCAAAGTTAAGTTTAAGCAATTTAACTTTGGCTTTTTTTAGCGATAAAGAAAGCCCGCTCTTTAAAAATTTGGAAAGCTGATAAAAGTTCATTGAACGTTTTTGAAACGCAAGTTTTGATGATGTTCAATAC
>NZ_JAUOPX010000119.1:0-505 GCF_030547455.1 Motilimonas sp. 1_MG-2023
TACGTCGATATAACTTCAACGTATCCAAGCTTATGACTGTTGCAGGGCGCTTAAGCCAATCATAATAACCGGACTTGCTTACACCCAAAACACGGCAGAGTAAGGCCACAGGGAACTGGCCAGACTGTTTTTTAATGAAATTAAATTTTACTTCATTTCTTTTGCAAAGAAGGCGCTGGCCTTTTTTAAGATTTCTTTTTCCATGCGTAATTCTTTGTTTTCTTTACGCAATCGCTTAAGCTCATCCCGCTCAGACTCTTCTAAACTAATACCTTGGCGCTGGGCTTCAAACTTCTCTTTCCACTTGTAAAGAAGGCTAGTACCGACGCCAAGTGACTTAGCCGCTTCCGCAACACTGTAACCTTGCTCAGTCACCATCAAGACAGCCTCATCCTTAAAATCTTGAGGATAGCTTTTATGGGATTTTTTCAGGCTCATATCATTTCCTTAATCTATTGACGTTATTGTCTCAAAATTAAGTGTCCGATGGGATTAGACCAGAACA
>NZ_JAUOPX010000012.1:0-121315 GCF_030547455.1 Motilimonas sp. 1_MG-2023
GGTAAAGCGGCGGTGGGCAGTGTGTTAACTTTGTCATTGGTTGATGGCACAGCAGATGGCAGCGACTATGAAGCGGCGTTTGAAGTGAGCTTAGATGGCGGTCAAACGTGGAGCGTGTCAAATGGCACGGTGACGCTGACTAATGGCGGTGACCAAGAAGTACTGGTGCGCACGCAAACCATCGATGACGCGATGAAAGAAGCGCCAGAGACCTATGCACTTAATGCCACATTAGTGAGCGGTGCGGACACCCTCAATGCAACGGGCACTGCGACCATTAACGATGAGCCCGTAGGCCAAGAGGACACCGTGCTGGTGTCGATTGCCGGCCCTGGCAGCGTGGTGGAAGGCAGTGTTGCGCAAGATTACACCGTGACCTTAAGTGAAGCGGTGCCAGCAGGGCAGTCAGTGACCGTTGATTTGGTTTACAGCGGCGTAGCCCAAGACGGCAGCGACTTTACCAAAGTGGCGCAAGTGACCATCCCAGCGGGTGAGACCAGCGTTAAGTTTGATATTACGACACTGGACGATGTGCTTGCCGAAGGCAGTGAAGACTTCACTATCACCTTAGGCAACATCAACGATGGTGGCGTGTTTGAAGCCATTAAAGCCGATCCAAGTAGCAACGCAGTGACCACCACCATTAACGATGAGCCCGTAGGCCAAGAGGACACCGTGCTGGTGTCGATTGCCGGCCCTGGCAGCGTGGTGGAAGGCAGTGTTGCGCAAGATTACACCGTGACCTTAAGTGAAGCGGTGCCAGCGGGGCAGTCAGTGACCGTTGATTTGGTTTACAGCGGCGTAGCCCAAGACGGCAGCGACTTTACCAAAGTGGCGCAAGTGACCATCCCTGCGGGTGAGACCAGCGTTAAGTTTGATATTACGACACTGGACGATGTGCTTGCCGAAGGCAGTGAAGATTTCACCATCACCTTAGGCAACATCAACGATGGCGGCGTGTTTGAAGCCATTAAAGCCGATCCAAGCAGTCACGCAGTGACCACCACCATTAACGATGAGCCCGTAGGCCAAGAGGACACCGTGCTGGTGTCGATTGCCGGCCCTGGCAGCGTGGTGGAAGGCAGTGTTGCGCAAGATTACACCGTGACCTTAAGTGAAGCGGTGCCAGCGGGGCAGTCAGTGACCGTTGATTTGGTTTACAGCGGCGTAGCCCAAGACGGCAGCGACTTTACCAAAGTGGCGCAAGTGACCATCCCAGCGGGTGAGACCAGCGTTAAGTTTGATATTACGACACTGGACGATGTGCTCGCCGAAGGCAGTGAAGATTTCACCATCACCTTAGGCAACATCAATGATGGCGGCGTGTTTGAAGCCATTAAAGCCGATCCAAGTAGCAACGCAGTGACCACCACCATTAATGATGAGCCCGTAGGCCAAGAGGACACCGTGCTGGTGTCGATTGCCGGCCCTGGCAGCGTGGTGGAAGGCAGTGTGGCACAAGATTACACCGTGACCTTAAGTGAAGCGGTGCCAGCGGGGCAGTCAGTGACCGTTGATTTGGTTTACAGCGGCGTAGCCCAAGACGGCAGCGACTTTACCAAAGTGGCGCAAGTGACCATCCCAGCGGGTGAGACCAGCGTTAAGTTTGATATTACGACACTGGACGATGTGCTTGCCGAAGGCAGTGAAGACTTCACCATCACCTTAGGCAACATCAACGATGGCGGCGTGTTTGAAGCCATTAAAGCCGATCCAAGTAGCAACGCAGTGACCACCACTATTAACGATGAGCCAGTAGGCCAAGAGGACACCGTGCTGGTGTCGATTGCCGGCCCTGGCAGCGTGGTGGAAGGCAGTGTGGCACAAGATTACACCGTGACCTTAAGTGAAGCGGTGCCAGCGGGGCAGTCAGTGACCGTTGATTTGGTTTACAGCGGCGTAGCCCAAGACGGCAGCGACTTTACCAAAGTGGCGCAAGTGACCATCCCTGCGGGTGAGACCAGCGTTAAGTTTGATATTACGACACTGGACGATGTGCTTGCCGAAGGCAGTGAAGACTTCACCATCACCTTAGGCAACATCAACGATGGCGGCGTGTTTGAAGCCATTAAAGCCGATCCAAGTAGCAACGCAGTGACCACCACCATTAACGATGAGCCAGTAGGCCAAGAGGACACCGTGCTGGTGTCGATTGCCGGCCCTGGCAGCGTGGTGGAAGGCAGTGTGGCACAAGATTACACCGTGACCTTAAGTGAAGCGGTGCCAGCGGGGCAGTCAGTGACCGTTGATTTGGTTTACAGCGGCGTAGCCCAAGACGGCAGCGACTTTACCAAAGTGGCGCAAGTGACCATCCCTGCGGGTGAGACCAGCGTTAAGTTTGATATTACGACACTGGACGATGTGCTTGCCGAAGGCAGTGAAGACTTCACTATTACCTTAGGCAACATCAACGATGGCGGCATATTTGAAGCCATTGCAGCGGATAGCAATAACAACCAAGTGATCACAAGCATTGTGGATAACGACTTACCTACGTTTACGTTAACTGCAATCGATGGTTCAGCTAGCAATGCCGTTAATGAAGGAGAGGTCGCGGGATATCAAATTCGTATTGGAAATAAAGGCGTTGCAGATGGGATTGATGTGACTCTCGAGTTAAAAGTGACTGAGGGTACGGCACTAAACCCTGAAGACTTTACTGGCCTACAAGGGATCACATTCGATGCTGCTAAGGGCGTATATGTTGTGACCTTAACAGGTCCATTAGCGCCAAATTCAGTGGTTGCTAATCTAAGCGCTAATACAGTTGAAGATACAGTGTATGAATCAAATGAGAATTTCAACGTTTCCCTTGAATCCACTTCTTTAGGCTCGGTTAGCGGTAGCGTTGAAACAACGATTTTAAATGATGATGCCGCTGTATTAAATCCAATTGATGTGGTGGTAAATGAAGCTGGATTGGTGGATGGCAGTAACCCTGGCATTGGCCACATTGTGACAGGCAACTTATTGGGTAGTGATGCGAGCTTATCCATCAGCAATATTGCAGGCGGTGTATTAGATGCAAATACGGGCATTATTACAGTAACCACAGTGCAAGGTGTGTTAACGGTTGAGACCACGGGGGCTAATGCAGGTCAGTACCAATACCAGTTAAATGATACCTTTGCTCATCAAGCTGGCAATGGCACCAACACGGCTGATAACGCTAATTCATTTGATATCACTGTTTCAGGTCATAATGGTGTGGCTACTAACCTGAAACTTAATGTGGATATTGTTGACGATATCCCAACGGCGAATATTGTATCGCCAGATCCTATCGACTTTACCCAACAAACCACAAACCTCATATTTGTTCTTGATGTTTCCGGATCTATGGGTTGGGATATGGAAGGTGACAGGTCTGGCGATGCCAATTGGGGTGGCACAAGTCGTCTTGAAATTGCAAAACAAAGCTTGTCTAAGCTTATCGATGCTTATAGCAACCTCGGTGATGTCAATATTAAGATAGTGTCTTTCCAATCATCAGTAGACAAAGAATCGGGTTGGTTAACCCTTGCTGAGGCAAAATCATTTCTCGCCCAATTAAATGCGAGTGGTGGAACAGATTACGATGATGCTCTTAGGGCACTTGTAGACGGCTTTAATCCGCCAACTAAGGCTGATGGAAGCGCTGCTGATTTAACTAAGGTTTACTTTTTATCTGATGGGGAGCCCGGCTCTAATACTGATAGGAGTGAAATCACTAGCTACCAGCCAACTTGGGAAGCTTTTGTTAATGAGCAAGGCATTGAAGCTGAGGCAGTTGGTATCGGATCTAATGTACCATCACAATATCTTGATATAGTTTCGCATCCCTCTAAACCTGACGGTAGTGAGCCAACCCAAATTGTGACCACGGCAAATGGCTTGATGACAGTATTATTAGATTCGGTTAAAGCTGTCGTCAATGGAGATGTCGATACTAAGGTTTTAGGTAACATATCAACGGGTATTAATTATGGCGCTGATGGTGGCTTTATTGAGTCAATAGAGGTTGATGGTAAAGTCGTCAATAGACCGAGTGGCACTGATCTTAAAGTTAAAATTGATACGCAAAATGGCGGGGAGTTAGTATTTGACTTTGCGACAGGTGAGTACTCTTATGTAGTGACTATGGGTGACAAACCTGCCAATTCAGACACTTTTGCTGACAACATCATCGTTAATATTGTCGATAATGATGGTGATAAAGTGAGTTCTGATTTTGATATCAGTGTTAAATTCCCAGTGATTGACACTACTCCTGTAGCTAATGTTGATGCTGATCAGGTCAATGAGGTGGTTAGCCAACCTGATAATGACCCTAGTGCAATGATTAACGGCAACGTGTTAGTTAATGATATGTTCGGTAAAGATGTTACAAACCCCGTTATCGGTGTTGTTGCGGGGACGCAAAACGGCAATGTTAGCGGTGGAACAAGTCAAACGATTGCCGGCAGCTTTGGTAGCCTAGTACTGAATACGGATGGTAGCTATGTATACATCTTGAATAATAAAAACGCACAAGTCCAAGCGTTGAATGAAGGTGAAACATTATTAGATAGCTTTACTTATACCATCACCGACGATAATGGTGATCTATCTTCTGCGGTTCTTAACATCACTATCAATGGTGTAACCGACCCAATGCTTGATGCCATCGATGATTCTGCTAGTACCTTTGTTGGTCAGCCTGTGTACATTGATATTTTAAATAATGATGTCAATCCTGCTGATTCAAATCCTAATGATGCCAACACCGAAATAACCATTACAGGTATTAAAGTCATTAGTGGTAGCGGCGAGGCTTATATTGTTAATGGTGAATTAGTTTATGTGCCAGGCAAAGATCAAGAAACCGCGCAAATAGAATATTATGTCACCAACAGTCGTGGTGAAGTTGATACTGCTGTGGTCACGGTGAACGTTACTCAGAGAGATTTTACTGGTTCAACCTTGACTGGCGAAAGTGGTAATGATCAGATCACCACTGTGACAGGGACTGATAGTGGTTCAAAAGAGTTCCAGCTCCAATTAGGTGGCTATAATGGTTATAAAACCGAAAATGGTCAGCGAGTTTGGGTAAACATTGGTGCGCGTGACGAACGATTAATTGCGACGCAAGAGGAACAGTTGATAGATTCATCTGGTGGTAATGATTACGTTAAGGGATCGATTGGTTCAGATACCATCTATTTGGGCGATGGATTCCGAGAGCTTGATGCTGCTTCAACTAAGGCTTTCCTTGATCAAGAAGCGTTAAAAGATCAAGCTGAGTTAGATGCATATCATACTAGTTCTGTTTCTAGTTCTATTGTGGATATAGCTGATGGCGGTGCAGGTGATGATGTTATCTACGGTGGTAGTCAAGGCGTTGATGATCCAAGCGTGACACAAGATGCACTTGAGCGTCCTATTTCTCATTACGACTATATTTATGGTAATGACGGTAACGATATGATCGATGGTGGTTTGGGTTACGATGTGCTTCGTGGTGGCTCAGGCAATGATCTTATCAAAGGCGGTGAGGGTGATGATGATATTGCCGGTAACTCAGGTAATGATATCTTAATTGGCGGGGAAGGAAGTGATACTTTCCGTTTCTTTGCTGAAGACATCGTAAAAGAAGCAGACAATACTAAGCAAGATACTGGGGTTAAAGACACGATTATCGACTTTGATATTAATAGCGATAAACTTCACTTAAGCGATTTACTACAAGGTGAATTACCAAGCACCATAGATGATTACTTAACGGTATATGAAAACGCTAACGGTGGAATTGATATTGTTGTTGATGCAGATGGAAAAGGCGCTTCAACAGATACCATGACCATTACTCTTGAGGGCGTAAGTTACAGTGATGCTGGAGCAGGTATTGATACCGGCAGTGAATTTATTCAAAAATTAATTCAAGATGGTAAGTTAATCATCGATTAATTGTTTGCTATTTTCTTCACTGAATTAGCCATCATGCTTTGTTAAAAAGGCATGGTGGTTTTGTTTACCAAGCAAAGGATGCAAAAACTACGTGCCAAACCAAGGTGATAAACCAGTCAATGATCCACTTGTTGATCCATTATTAGAATGTTTGGTTTTTCTAACCAAGCATTATGGTGAGCCGCATTCTGGGGATGTGCTAACCGCAGGTCTTCCTATGATAGATGGTAAATTGTCACTGCGTTTAGTGAGTCGGGCTGCTGAAAAAGGAGGCTTGAACTCGCGGATCAGCGCGATGGCATTGAAAGATATTTCAGCGTTATTACTTCCCTGTATTTTAGTGTTGGATGAGAACCAGGCTTGTGTGTTGTTGTCGCTCGATAAAGAGAACAGCACTGCTAAAGTGATTTTCCCACTCGCCGGGGAAGGTGAAACCGAGATTGAATTAGCTGAACTTAAAGCACTATATCAAAACCAAGTTATTTTTGTAAAACCACAACATCGTTTTGATAAGCGAACGCCTAAGCTAATTGAAACCGGTCATGGTCACTGGTTTTGGAGTACCATTCGAGGATCTTTACCTATTTATCGCGATGTATTAATCGCTTCTTTGCTGATTAATATTTTTGCTGTGGTCAGCCCCTTATTCGTAATGAACGTTTACGATCGCATTGTGCCTAACTTGGCATTTGACTCTTTGTGGGTGTTAGCTATCGGTGTGTCGATTGTGTTTGTGTTTGATTTTATCATGCGGCAAATGCGCAGTTATTTTATCGATGTTGCTGGGAAAAAATCAGATATTTTATTGTCTTCTAAGATTTTTTCCAAGGTAATGGGGATGCGCTTAGAGGCCCGACCCGCTTCCACAGGGGCTTTTGCTCGTCACTTACAAGAGTTTGAATCGGTACGCGATTTTTTTACCAGTGCTACGGTTGCTGCGCTAGTTGATGTGCCTTTTGCGTTATTAACATTAACTGTGATCTGGTTAGTTGCTGGCCCGATGGTATTCATTCCTGCAGCCTGCTTGTTCATTTTGCTCGCCTATAGTTTTGCTATTCAGTTGCCGTTGCGACGTAGCATTGACGAAGGCTCTCGCTTGGCCGCGCAGAAATATGCCAACTTAGTCGAAGGCCTTAATGGCATTGAAGGGATTAAGGTGACGGGAGCAGAAGGGTTATACCAACACCGCTGGGAAGAAGCAGTTGCTCATATGTCGAACTGGAGCATCAAAACCCGTAAGTTAAGTAATTCTGTTTCCAGTCTCTCCTCTTTTTTACAACAAATGCTCAGTGTGTGTTTGATTGTATACGGGGTGTACCTGATTAAAGATGGTGAGCTTAGCATGGGTGGAATGATCGCAGCAGTCATGCTGAGTGGTCGTGCTTTGGGGCCTTTAAGTCAGCTGTCTTTATTGCTCACCCGCTACACCCAAACAAAGTCAGGGTTAGCTATTTTAGAAAATATTATGGCAATGCCAGATGAAACGGAAGAAGGCAAACGCTATATTCATCGCGCTCGAATGAATGGAGACATCGAGTTTCAAGGGGTAAGCTTTAAGTATCCAGATCAAGAAAACAATGTGCTCTCAGATATTAACTTGAGTATTCGAGCTGGTGAAAAGGTCGCTATTATTGGCCGAATAGGTTCGGGTAAAACCACGTTACAAAAATTGTTAATGGGTTTGTACCGTCCCACTGCAGGCGGCATCCACATTGATGGCATTGAGCAAAATCAAATCCATCCGGCAGACTTACGCCGCACCATAGGCTGTGTGTTACAAGATGCTCCTCTCTATTTTGGCTCGATTAGAGAAAATATATGTTTAGGAGTGCCATTTACGTCTGACGACTTAATTTTAAAAGCCGCTCGTCGCGCGGGTGTGACGGGATTTACTGACCGTGACCCTAATGGCTTAGATCGTCAGGTAGGTGAGTGTGGTCGTTTTTTATCCGGTGGACAGCGTCAATCTGTGGTTATTGCACGCTCTTTATTACTTAACCCCAATGTTTTGGTCATGGATGAGCCTACCAGCGCGATGGACAATCGTTCAGAGCTGCATATAAAACAACAGCTAGCCAGTTTAGATAAGCATCAAACGCTCATTTTGATCACTCATAAAACCAGCATGTTAGACATTGTTGATCGTCTAATCGTAATGGACAGCGGCAAAATAGTTGCGGATGGGCCAAAAGAAGCTGTGCTTAACGCGCTTAAAGAAGGGCGTGTCACCATTGCAGGCCGTACCATGCGGGAGGCAAGTAATGGATAATTTACACAATCAAAATAAATTGCCAAATAAACATGATGTTGAGTTTGTTGATGAAACCAGCTCCGCCAGTTTATTAAATACCGCATTCAGAGCCCGCTTGTTACTTTGGGTGATGTTTTTATTTTTTGTTTCTGCGTTGGTTTGGGCTTACTTTGCTGAATTAGATGAAGTGACGGTTGGGACGGGAAAAATTATACCATCTTCGCAAGTTCAGGTAGTGCAAAACCTAGAAGGCGGTATTTTACGTGAAATTTATATTAAAGAAGGCGACGTCGTAGAGAAAGGCCAAGCTTTAATGCGTATTGACGATACTAAATTCCGAAGTGACTATCGTGAACAAGAACAAAATGTTTTCACTCTAAGCAGTGATATTATTCGTCTTAAGGCAGAGCAAGCAAGTGTAAAGGTATCAAAAGACAATAATGTTCCTTGGCAGGAGCAAGTAAGCATTGATATGGTCGAACTTGAATATAGTGATGAGTTTGAACAACAGCACCCGATGCAAATTTCGGCAGAAACGGCGCGTTACAAACAAGGCATTGCGGGGTTGAATAATCAGTTGCTGATCATGGCGCAACAAATTCAGCAAAAAGAGCAAGAGTTAGTCGAAGTCAATTCAAAGATTAAACACCTACAACGCGCATATGGTTTGGTACGTAAAGAAATAAACCTAACACGGCCATTAGCAAAAGAGGGTGTGGTATCTGAAGTTGAGATTATTCAATTAGAGCGTGACCTTAACAGTACAGCATCAGAATTAGACAGCGCTAAGCTGAGTATTCCAAAAATAAAGTCATCAATAAAAGAAACGATCAGTAAACGACGCGAAATGGCGTTAGAATATCGCCGTAAAGTCTTAGAGCAATTAGATGAAGCTGAAGGTAAAATGGCTTCCCTTAGTGAAGTGCAAGTTGGATTGAAGGATCGGGTTTCACGAACCAATGTTATCTCACCCGTTAAAGGTAAGGTTAAAACGATTAATATCAATACGCTGGGCGGTGTTATTAAGCCTGGTATGGATTTAGTTGAGATCGTTCCATTAGAAGATAACTTGTTAGTAGAAGCTAAAATATTACCCAAAGACATTGCATTTTTAAGGCCTGGTCTTCACGCCGTGGTGAAGTTAACGGCTTATGATTTTGCTATTTATGGTGGCTTGTCTGGAACGTTAGAGCATATTAGTGCAGATACGATCATGGACGAAGAAGGTAATAGTTTTTATTTAATTCGCGTGAGAACTGAACAAGGAAAGATAGGGGTTGGCGACAGTAAATTACCTATTATTCCAGGGATGCTCGCGAGTGTTGATGTGATGACAGGTAAGAAAAGTGTGCTTGATTATTTACTCAAGCCTATTTTAAGAGCAAAGCAATCAGCCTTAAGAGAAAGATAATTATAATCATAATTAAATGGGATATTTATTAAGATGAAAAAAATGTTTTTCAGTACAGTATTGGCTACGGGAGTCTTTATTTCAGCGTCCGGTTATGCTGAGACTCTCGAAAGTAGTGTGGCAAAAACCTTAGTATCAAACCCTGAAATCAATCGAGTGCTTAGTCGTGTTGGCGCGTTTCAAAAAGCTAATGATGGTGCTTTTGCTGGTTATTTGCCAACTATTGATATTAATGCTGGCATTGGTCGTGAGCGAACAGACCGGGATAATTTTGATACCACTACTTACACGCGTAAAGAGTTGGGCTTCAGTCTGAGACAAATTCTGTTTAATGGCTTTGCAACAGGGGCCGAATATGACCGAACCGCTTTTGAAGCTAACGCTGAGCAGTATGCGTTATTGGCGGATGCGGAAGATATTTCTCTAAAAACCATTACAGCCTATTTGAATGTATTGAAATACAGTGAAACTTTATCACTGGCTGAGCAAAACTTAGAAATCCATGAAAAGATATACAAAAATATTAAGAAACGTACTGACTCTGGTATTGGCTCGACATCTGATCTATCGCAAATTGAAGCTCGCTTAGCACGCTCCCATGCTAACAAAGTGAACGCGGAAAATAATCTGTCGGATGCGGAAACACAATATTTACGTTTGGTTAATGAATATCCAGAGAATTTAGAGGTTCCCCAGCCAGATTTTTCAGGTGTGCCGGAATCATTTGCCAATATCGTGCAACGGGCGATGGATAATCATCCGCGCTTAAAATCTTCTCGCCAAGATATTTACGCAGCCAATGCACAACACGAAGTGGCCAAGTCTAAGTACTACCCAGAAATAGCGATTGAAGTTGAGAACAACTTTCTAGAAGACGCCGATGGCACGTTGGGCCGTAATGATGAACTAGTAGGCATGGTACGTATGCGCTATAACTTGTTTAATGGCGGTAAAGATCAAGCCTATGTGGATGAGACGGCATATCAGGTAAACGAAGCAAAACATATCAGTGAAGGAACACTGCGCGATCTTCATCAAGGAGCACGTTTATCTTGGGATGCAAAGCGTTTCTTAGAGCAACAGCAGCGCTTTTTAGAAAAGCATGTGGTTGCTAGTGAACAAACTCGTAATGCTTACGGCAAGCAGTTTAATTTGGGTAAACGCACATTACTAGATGTTCTCAACACAGAAACAGAGCTATTTGAAGCCAAGAAAGATTTGGTTGCCACGCGTTATGAAGTAATGGAAGCTAACTATAGAATCCTTAATTCAATGGGCAGTTTACTCGCTTCATTGCGTATTGCTCCACCAGAAGATTGGCGTCAACAGTTACGCGACATTCAGTAATTTAGTCACAGTATGGATTGGCTTAAAGGCGTATTTACCTCTAGATTTGTAGGGGGAAATACGCCTTTTTTATACGCTTCGTTGTTGATTTCTTCAATGGTTTTTTCTGCTCTTGCCAGTTCACAGATTAACGAAGCGGCATTACTTAAAAAAGTGTTTTCGGTTTACCAAAGTGAGAGAGCGGTAAAGCGTGTAAAAGCTTGGCGAACGCTGGTAGATGAACAGCAAAGTAGTAGCGAACAGCAAAAGTTAGCGGAGGTGAACGCATTTTTTAATCAGTTGCACTTTGTTGACGATATAAAACTGTGGGGGAAAGTGGACTATTGGGCGACGCCTGTCGAGTTTTTGGGGGTTGCTGGAGGGGATTGTGAAGACTTTAGTATCGCTAAGTATTTTACTTTAACAGAGCTTGGGGTTGCAGAAGAAAAGCTGCGTTTGGTCTATGTTAAAGCACTCAGTTTGAATCAGTTTCATATGGTGGTGGCCTATTATCCTGAGCCTGCTGCCATGCCATTAATTCTGGATAATTTAGACGCAGATATTAAACCCGCTAATCAAAGAAAAGATTTGGCACCCGTATATAGCTTCAATGGTAAAAATTTGTGGCTAATGAAAGAAAAGGGCCGAGGCCAGTTAGCGGGCAAGGCTTCGAGATTAAAAAGTTGGAATGAATTGCGCGGTGGTTTGAAAAATAATCGTATGAATTTACCCTTAGTTAGCTTTGATTAAAGGATCATCATGACTCTGTATAAACAATTAAGTCTTGCTGTGTTTTTTATTTTTACTTTGGTACTTTGCGTCGCTTTTTACTATGGTTTTTTGGCCATTAAAGGAGAGACCCTAGGGAATGAGTCGCGCCAGTTTGTACAACTTTCGGAGCAAATAAGTAATGATCTACAGCCTGCTTTATTCGAGTCTCAGTTACAAGGTGCTAAATATATCTTAAATGAGCAGTTGCTGCAGCAAGGGATTGCGCGAGCTAAACTGATTGACAATCAAGGTAAAGCTGTATTAATTATTGATAACACTAACATAGTGGACAGTGCGCCATCTTGGTTTAAAGCGCTGTTTCATGTTCCCGTTTTGTCGCAATCTTTACCTGTTTCAGACTCTGCCATTGGTGAGTTAGTGCTCACCTTTGAGTCATCGCCGTTACCTGTTTATGGCTTATTGTGGCAACAAGTTAAGGAATTAATTATTTGGCTGCTATTTATTTATATCTTTTCCGTATTACTGGCGTGTACATTAATAAAGCGCTTACTCAAGCCATTAGACGATCTTAGCCATGGCGCTGAAGACTTACAGCATCATCACTCAGTGGAGCCGATTTCAGTTCCCCATGTGCAAGAGTTGGAAGGGGTTGCCAAAGCATTAAACGAGATGAGCTCTACGATTAACTTACAGTTTCAACAGCAAGCGGAGGTAGCTGAAACGATCCGTGACAAAATTTTTCGTGATGAGGTTTCAGGATTAGGTAATCGAGCTTACTTTATGGGGCAAGCCAAAGCGTGGATAGACGAATCAGGTAGCGGCGGTTTGGCTTTATTATCGATAGATGTACTTGATGATGTTTACGTAGAGCAAGGAGAAGATGGCAGAAACCAACTTGTTAGTCTATGTGCTGGCGCACTAGTTGAGGCTTTAAGCAGTGATGACAGCTTTGTAGTGGCTCGATTGTCGGTGAATGAATTTGCTTGTTTGTTACCAGGACAGGAAAAGGATCAGTTGCTGGCTATCGCACAGCGTATGCAGTGGGCGGTGTCAGAGTTGGTTGTGAGCCCGATGGATGCCGCGCCATCTATTTCTTATATTGGTTTAGTTCAGCGAACCGAGAATGAATCTGTGACGGAGTTACTTAGTCGAGCCGACAATGCCTTGCAAATTGCTCGTTCGCAACGAGGTGCGCCTATTCATCTAATTGAGTGCACCGAACAGTATAATTTAGGTCGAGTGGGTTGGAAGCATTTAGTACAAGAAGCTATCCATCAAGATTTGTTTTGCTTTAAGGCACAGCCGGTATTGAGCAAGGTCGATCAGCAGGTATTACATGCAGAACTATTTACTTACATTGTAAAAGAAGATCATACTTATTTTGCTGGTCAGTTTATGCCTGCGATAGAGCACTTTAAACTAGGGTGTTTGTTTGACCAATATGTACTGAAAAAACTGCCTCAGCAGCTAAACTTTTCTTCCTATGAGTCGATAGCGGTAAACTTAACGCTTACTTCATGTGTAGATAGTGATTTTCACGATTGGCTAGGACGCTTCTTGGAGCAAAATAAGGCTTTGAAGCATAAAGTTATTTTAGAGTTACCAGAAACAGTTTTTGTTGCTCATGCCGAAGACGTGGCTCCTTTGATAGACATAATAAAAGAGGCTGGTTTCTGTTTTGGGATTGACCAATATGGGCGTCATTTTCAGTCTCTAAATTACTTGGAACAGTTGCGACCTAGTTACGTTAAGGTTGACCACAGCTATACCAATCAAGTGAATGAAATTAAAGGAGATAGCGAGTTTTTAGAAGCGGTTTGTCAGGCTGCAACTAAGCTAAATATCCTCACTATAGCCACGCGAGTTGAAAATCAAATTAAATTAGATCTCTTGTCAGGTTTGCATATCGATGCTTACCAAGGTTTTATCTCACCACCAATGAAACTAGAAAAAATTGATATTGAAAGCTAACCCCTTTTTCTTAAAAATGGGTTAACAAAACGGTATATTAATTTTTGGAGTATCAAACATGCGCGCGATCATTATTTCACTTTGTTTATTCAGTTCCTCATTATTTGCAGGGCAACTGCCCGATGGGCCACATGTTATCACTACAGGTTTTGCTGAAGTCAAAGCGAGTCCTGATATGGCGATTATTGAAGTGAGTGCGGAGGTGATCCATTCTGATGGGTTGCAGGCAAAACAAGAATTAGACAAACGTGTTGAACAGTTTATTGGTTTGGCTGCGAAGCAACTTGGTTTAAGTGAACAGCAAATTGTGGCGCAAACACTTTATACTCACCCTGAATATCAGTATCCAGAGCAAGGTAAAGGCAAACCTGTTTTAGTGGGTTATAAAGCGTCGCGTAATTTAACGGTATCACTGACGGAGCTAGACAAATTAAGTCAATTACTTGATCTGATTTTAAGCCAAGAATTGCAGCAAGTTAATAATATACGATTTGTGATGCAAGATAACACCGCCCTTGCTATGCAAGCTCGCCAATTAGCGATTGAAAGTGCTAAAGAAAAAGCGGCAATGCTAGCTAAGTCGTTTGATGCCACGTTAGGGCCTATCTACCAAATAAATTACCAGCAACGTAACAATGTGCCAGTTGTGCGAGCTAAATCGGCGATGTTAATGGAGAGCGCGCCATCAGGCGGTTATCTCCATGACGAATTAACAGTAAGAGATGAAATACAGGTTGTTTTTACCCTCAATGTGAAAAATAAAAAGTAAAACTGTGACCTATAATTATTATAGATAAGGCACTTTTACTAAGGAGTGTGTATTATTTTACAGCGATATTACACGCCTCTTAATGTGTGACTAACGGACTGAATGAGCGACATGGATATGTTGCATGCTATTTACTAATAATCTTTCTAGGTCTGTTATGTTAAAAAAGAGTCATGGGTTTACCTTAGTTGAAGTGCTTACCGTCATCGCAATCGCAGGCATTATGCTAATGATTGCTGCCCCTAATTTTGCTTCCTTGTCTGCCGATTCTCGTGCTTTTAGCGCTGTTAATGGTATTGCTCGAGATTTAATGTATGCACGAAACCAAGCCGTTAATAATATGACCACCGTTGCAGTTTGTCCGCTAGCTGGTGGCTCTGCGTGTACCAGTGATTGGAGCAAGGGGGTTGATGTATTTATCGACACGAATGAAAACGACAAGCTCGATACGGGTGAAACCTTACTTAAGTCGGGTAGTGCTTTTCATGAAAGTGACCAAGTGAGTTTTGAGCAAAAAAGTGTACGCTTTGGCGCCGATGGCTTAACCCGAAATGTTTCAGGATCTGCCATTTTCTATTATTGTGATGACAAGGAAAGCGTTAAAAAAGGTGTCGTTATTAGTAGTTCAGGCAGAGCTAAAGTGGCTGAACAGGGCTCTATTTCAAAGTGTCATAGTTAACGTCAATTATATAATCTATCTCAGTATCAGTAACCTCATTTGTAATGACTTTGCATTTCGGTTTCTCCCGTCGTCACTTAAGGTTGACGTTTATCAATGCAAGACCAATAAGATAGCTTTAATTGCCGGCCAAATAGTTGCCTGTCCTTTGAATTATTGATCAAAGGTTTGCTCTATATTTTGAGCCGCTTTTGTTTGAAAGCTATTTGTCTTTGCGACACATTCAACCCATTTAGTGATGCCGATGGGGGTTTTTCCATCAGTGTCGTATACCGTTGTTATGTTAGATTTTTTTATATCCTGTTGCATTTTATCGTCTGAGGGATAATTGGAAAAGTAAGAAAAGTGGCCTAAATAGGGTTCGCCATTCTCAAGTTGCAAGGCACACTTATACTCTTGCTTGATTATCGATTCTTGCCCATAAGTGAAATGAGGGACAATTAACAAAAAGCCCCCCACAAGCGAGACTAAGGGGCGACTATTGCCAGCAGTCATCATGAGTGGCTCCTTTTATTTGTTGGTGATTTAGAGTGAAACTCGCGCAATGGCTGTCTCCCGCTTGGCGGTTGATAGGGGTGGCGGTAACGGTAAAGTCTATCAGCCGATCTGTATTGCTTAGCTTCACCTTGTAGCTGCCTCCTTGTGTTTCTATGCTCGCACTAGGATAACCAAGCAAACTCAGATCGTCAGCATACTGATTGTGGTCAAGGTAGTATTGCTCTTGTAAGTTAGCAATCTCTGTCAGCTCCACCGTCGCTTGGCTACGATTACTGGTTAGTATGTATTGCATGTAGCTAGGGTAAGCAATAGCGGCAAGAATACCAACGATAGCGACCGTTATCATAACCTCTATTAGTGTAAAACCTTGGTTAGGCTGTGTGCTGCTCAAGTTATTGCTCCTCAAAGAAACTGTAGATGCGTTTGGGATTCATGGTTGCATTGGTTGTTTGTGAACCACTGTTGACGGTTTCAGTTTCAGCATTCTCTTCTGGATTATCACCAACGACTACATTCACCTGTTCACCTTGTCCGACACCGAGTAAGCGTAGTTCTGATTTGCCCTCTTGGTTGGTGCCAGAGTGAACTACTAATGTGTCGGGCACGCGGTTACCTATTTCTTTGTCGCGCCATGAATGTTGACTAGTCCCATCAAATAAACTGACAGCATAGAGCTTGCCTAATCCAAGGTCATCTATTCCGCAATCTAGGTTTGCCGTCGCATTGGGTGAAAAAGAGGTAAAATAAACCGTCCCTGATATAACGAGCGCACCGCCGAGTGATTTCTCCCCTAGATTGCCAAAGTCATAGCGCCAGCCGGCATGGCTGCTTAGGTTAGCGCGGGATAACATTAAATCGGTACTGGTTGCGATTGGGTTATCGGTTATATTAAATAGTTCGGTGAACGTCACCGGGGTCGGCTTTGTTGCGCTAAATAGGGTCGGGAGAATATAGCTATCTTTCACCATCACAAAGGTATCTTGGTTACTGATATCTGAAGCAGGTTTGGCTCTGTTGCCCGTGCCAACCAATACCATGTCAATAGCCTGATCGAATACTTGATAGCTATCATCAACAGCCACGATTTTTTGAATTAAGGTTCGAGCAACAGTAGGCGCATTAAATATTCTTCGGTCGCCTTTAGTGCTGTTGTCACTTAAACTAGCTAGTTTTATATGAGTCCAATTACTAGGCTCGCCAACCATATCAATACGCCAAAGATTCCCTCCTGTATCTCCCGCATAAACTCGGTCGAGATAGCCATTATCATCACTGTCAAAAGCCGTTACTTCACTTGGAATACTGTATTGCATACAGTGCAGATCACTACTGTCACAGCTAATATTGCTAGACCAGATTTTTTCCCCTGTTTGCGCGTTTACCACAAACACACCGCGTCCCTGGCTATCGATGCAAGGGTCGGTTGCGCTTTTGCTACAGGTATCTTGATTAGTGTCGTAACCGGCACCAAATATAAACACTGGTGTTACTTTGCCATTGATAGGGAGAAAGCCCGATTGCGGTTTTGACCACGTTTGTCCAAGCTCTTCAAAGCCTAGTGAGTTATTCGAAATCTGCCACAGCAGACTTGGGGATGTTGGTGAAGTGAGATCAAAGGTGTAATAGCTTCTCCCCCCTCTGCGCATGCCAATTATGGCAATGATTTGTTTTTCCTCACCGTTCATTATTTCCATCACCGCCGCACTGCCATCCATGCCATATGGATGTTCAGGGGCATCAACATCTTTAATTAGGGATAAGCCGTGGTCAAGTAACTCATCTGGAATAAATGCCCATTCTTCAGTAACCGTTTCCCCTTTATCGTGAAAAAAGTGCACAAAACCAGCGTTAGTTCCAACTAGTAATCTTGTATTGCTGCTATCACTGGAAGGATAGTTAATGGTGGTCGGTTTTGAGTGGAGTGGATCGGCAAAAATATCGTTGCGATAGTCAGCAGTATTACCATCATCGTCAAGGTCATCAACATCTAGGCCTAACAGCCACTCAACTTGTCGGGTTAAACCAGTTTCGTCAGTGCCAAGTTCCGTTGCCAAAGCTAGATTAGTGCTCGCTGAATAGTGTGTTTTTATACTATCAAGTGATAGAGTAATTAAGCTATTACCTGTGTTGGTATAAAGTGTTCGAGAGCTTTGTGCTGCAATGGCATCTGCAACACCACCTTGGGTCACTGAGTTACCATCATTAACCCCGCCCCAAGCGGTCGAAGCGCCTTCTCGAATATTGCCATTGTCATCTATTGCTGCCGCTTTATTCGCATCGCGCAGTACACCTTTATTGTCTATGGTGAGTTTTTTAATGTTGCCTCGCCAGCGCTGCTTTTTACTGGGCATAAACATCGAGTAATAAATAGTGTTTTGATGTTGCGTGCGGTCAAAGCTGGTGGCTGATACCGCGGGGGCATTAAAGCTTGAAGATTGATCGAGTATTTTAATGATGGTTTCTTGAAAAGCTTGCTGTAAGTCGGCAGCATCCGTTGCTGGGAAATATTCACCTCCGCCTTGCTTCGCGGTTTCAAGTAATAACCCACCTGCGCCAGAGGTGGCGCCATCGCCAAAACCTATTGTGTAGGTTGAGATGATTTGCTTACCTGTTTTATTGAGATTAATGTCGTTGTTATTCATGTATTTTGCCAGTGCAGGCATATAGCTTGAATATGACGAGCTACCCTTGGTTAGGCTATAGATAAGCGAATCCGCTTTACCGTCCTGAGTGGGTTCTCCATCTGTCATTAAAATGACGTAGGCCTTATCCTGACAGGTTTTATAGGGGGAGGCATAGGTGCCTTCGGGGCTTTCAGCTTTCAGATCTCTTGGCGGTTTATTTGCTAAGTAAGAGCCGTAATCATAGTCATCATCGCCAAAGTAAACACCTAACCCTGCAAAGTAGCGATAAACTTCATATAAAGACTCACATAATGGTGTATTTCCCATCGCTTGTTGAGCATTAATAGTATTACTAAAGCTGGCTCTGTCTAGCTCAGTCATATTACTAAGAGCTCGTACAATCCGGCCTCCATTACGAGTGCCATCTGACGCGTTGTAATTAAAAACAGTGAGGCCAAAATTAACTGAAGGGGTGGAGCGCACCAGCTCAGAAATGGCATCTTGAGCTATCGCTAAACGGCTTTTCGAAATGGTATTATTTTGATAGTGCCAATAAAGGTATTTTTCTGTATAGAGCGTAACGCCATCGTTACCGCGAAATATATCGGTGCTAGCAGTACTACTATAGGGATTATTTGAACCATTTCTTGGGTAGCCAACATCACCACTGGCTGGGTTGCTGGTGACTTTGTAGTCGACATCTTCACGGCAGTCGAACCAAGCTCCATTATCTGAAGAAAGGGTTCGCCAAGTGCGTTTTTTTGCATACCAACGGCGCATATTACCCGTGTATTTACCTGATGAACTGAGGGGGGCAATAGATGATTGACAATTGTTCTTGGTTGTTAAAAAATAGTTGTCATCATCTTTACTGGGGACTCCATCACCTGCTTTTGACCAATATATTTTACCGCTATTAGGCTCTCCATAGTCTGTCGCAGGGTTGAAGGGCTCTTTAGTTAATAGCTCGGTATTGCGCATACTGCCAGAGTTATCAAAGATGATCATTACTTGCGGTCTTAACCCATTTTGAGCAGAAACATCCGCGATATAGAGCTCTGTGTCATCTGCAATAACCGCACTGCACATACTAATAGTGGCTGCGGGAATTAAAAATCGCTTTTTCATGAGTCACCCTATTCTAGATAAATACTGCCGCGCGCGAATGATCCATGAAGGCGTTAAGCAGTGTGTTTATCCATGCTTATTCATCCAGAATAAGTATGTTCTATTTTTTCAGTAACTTTTGTTCTACGCCCAGTCCTGCAGCGTTTTCACCTTGATGACCACCGCCTGTTTTGGCGCGGCCATATTGTTTCGATAGCCGGGTGTCTAAATAGCGACAAGAGAATAAGCCGACCGAGCTTGGCTCCTTACTACGTGCGCAGCTAGGCTGTTCATTTATGGCAATAATAGCGGTGCTAATGTTCTTAATGTGTTTTACTTCAAATTTAGTATCGAGTGCGGCCGTAGCAAATTGTTGACTAGCATTGGCATTCGTTAATATTTCGCTGATTGCGCCTTCTAATTGTTGGTCGGCATCTATCCGTTGCGCACTGGCCCCCGCCATTTTGAGATCTAGACTGGCATTAGACATTAGCAGTGTCGTTAATCCTGATAATAGGAGCAGTAAAATGATACTGATAAATAGTGCAATGCCTTGCTGAAATTTCATTTCTGCCTCCATCAGATTGCCTTATCTAGCCACATTGGATTACTAAAGCTAATAACACTGGATACCAATAAGCGTCTAAAATTATCGTTCACTGTGATTGTTTTGTCCGCTAGGGTATAGGTATTTTGGTTTAAGTAACTTTTACTCTCTTCTAAAGCTCTAACTAAAATAAAAACTTCAACGCCAATCACTTTGTCATTTGATAATGCCGAGGTCTGGTAATTAGTATTGCCATTGGCTTCTTCAACGATATAGAGTAATTGCATGTCTTCAACGCCAGATAATAAAATTGGCTCCAAAGCCATGCCGCTGTTATTAAGGCTCATTCGGCGAAGTCGAGGAGTATTGGTACTGAGAGAACGATCTAAAAAGTACACATGATGTAAGTATTGCCAAGCATGACTACTAGTGAAAGATGGGTCACTTGGCGGGGTTGAGCCGGATGCAAAAATAGCGGCTTTACTGTGGCTACCCATTAATAGAAAAGGACCGTCTGCAGTAACAGTACCTGCTGCTGGTATTGGCTCTCTTTTGCCCATTAAGCGTTTTAGCGTGATAACATCCGAACCGCGTTTAAGTTGTGAGTCTGGGTCGTCATCAATAATACAGCGCATATAGCTCAGGCTCGACAACTGAGGGATTTCAAATGACCAAAATTGCCGAAATTGAACGCTGCCTTTGGGGAAGGAGCCTCCGCCTAAATCGTCAGTGCAATCACTACTACTGCTAAGCGTTGGTGTGGTAATTTCTTTGTTAACGGTCGCATTCAGCCTTGTCATTAAGTGTGAGGTGGCCACTCCCCAAAATCCGACTTGCCTAAGGTCTTGGCTGATTAATTGCAGTGCAATTCGTCCTGTTTCCTGTAGTTCACCCATTTGATTGGTGTTTTGTGAGCCAGCACGAGATTGAACAAATACCGCGGTGATCCCGCCAATTAGAAATAGCCCGATAGTCATTCCTATCATCCATTCGATGATGCCGAATCCTCGTTGCTTTAGCCTTGTTCTACGCATTTCTGACCAACGTTGTAATAGTGATTTGCCGGCGCTCTTTGCTTTCTGCGCCACAGTTCTTGGCTAACGTCACTGAGGTATCTGCACCATCTTCAAGTTGTTGTCGGCTTTGCCAGCTAATAATGATAGTGACCAAGCCTGATGTGGTTTCGTAACCGATACAGGCATCGGCCTTTGTAAGGCCACCAATTGCGCGTGCGTTGTCACTAACTTGCGTTCCTTTAAGCAGATTTTGCCAATGGATCAGATCAATAGTACGGCGCTCGCTGGCTGAGCAGCTGGAGCATTTGGGTTGCGTTAACGTCTTAGCGGTTTCAATAACACTGCTAACAGCATAAAGGTCGGGGGCGTTGATAAATTCGCTGCTATTTAGGTGAATGCGCTCGGCTATGTCCATCGCGATAAAGCTAGCAAGGGTTCGCTGTTGCGACTCAAAAGCTGATTTTTTAGCGATTCCTTGGGATGCTGCCACACCTAATAATCCGGTGGTTAATATAAACAGCGTGATCATTGCTTCAATTAAACTAAAGCCGCGCAAAAACGTAGTTTTCATTTGGGGTCTTTGAAGCCAGTCTGTTGTTACCATTACCAGCCTCCTTTTGGTTAGAAAACAAATAAACTAATCCGTCTAGTACTTAAGTATATCTGCGTTTTTTTTTCTTGCTGTCAGGATCCTTTACAACTATGACCTTTAATGTGATCATTTTTGCAAGGTGTTTGATTATGCTTGTTTTTATTTTTTGATTTTTGTTGCGGGCAATAATTACGACGGGAAAATTATTCGAGATAAAAGTCCCCTCATCACGAGGGGAGAACATTAATAACCTTGTTCTGTTTCTATGTGGTTTAGTAATGACTTTAGGTACATGACTAAATCACAAACAGAGTTATGTGTTACTGACTAGAAAATTTTAGTAATCAAAATTTTCTTCTACTGCCTTTGCTGCGTCAGAGGTAAAGCTCTGGCCTGAGTGTGCGCATTCAAGTACTTTTTTCACTGCGATTAAAGTTGTCCCGTCTGCTTGAAATACTGATTCTCCGGCTTTTTCTATGGTGCTTTTTTGCATTTTATCCATTGATTTATATTCTGATTGATATTGGTAACGACCTATATAGGGTTCATTATCAGCCAAGATCATAGCGCAGCGGTATTCTTGTAATGGCTTTTGCGCTTGCGCTTGCGCTTGCGCTTGGCTCAGCAGTAGGCTTGATACTAAGAGCACTCCAATGCGATGACGGTAGTGTTTAGGGTTATTTTTTCCAGCAATCATTCGATGTCGCCCCTTTTTGTTGCTGATAATTAAGCGTGAACGTTAAACACGCCGTATCTTTTAATTGCTGGCCGATGGCTTTTGCCGTTACAGTAAAATCAATTTCGCGGTTTGTTGAACTTACCTTGATGTTAAATCGGCCATTTTCGGTCGAGATGCTACTACTGGAGTAGCCTAGCTGATCTAAACTGGCTGCATAACGATTATGATCGAGATAGTATTGTTCCTGTAAATTGGCTATTTCAGTCAACTCTGTAGTTGCTTGAGATCGGCTGCTAGTGAGTACATACTGCATATAACTAGGGTAGGCTATAGCAGCCAATATGCCGACTATTGCTATTGTGATCATAATTTCAATAAGGGTAAAAGCTTGCTGGTTTTTCACGTATTCGCCCCTCATTATAATTCCTCAAAGTAGCTGTAGATCCGGTTTGGTTTCATGTTGGCATCGGTTGATTGGGTGCCAGTGTTCACTTCTTGCTCTTCAGTGCCGTTGTTGGGATCTTCTGGGATCACTACTGATATTTGTTCGCCCTGGCCGACGCCAAGAAGACGAATGACTGATTGTCCCTGCTCATCTTCACCAGAATGCGCCACAATGGTATCAGGAACCTGGTTACCAATTTCTTTTTCACGCCAAGTTTGAGTATTGGTGCCATCAAATAGATTAACGGCATAGAGCTTGCCTAGACCAAGATCACCAATACCACATTGTAAGTTTGCAGTGGCATTAGGGGAAAAAGAGGTAAAGTATACTGTGCCAGCGAGCACTAAGGGGCCCCCCAGCGACTTTTCACCTTTGCCTTTGAATTGATAGCGCCAGCCGGAATTGCTGCTTAAAGTGGCGCGAGACAGCATTAAGTCAGTACTACTTTCAATCGGGTTATTAGTGATATCGAACAGATCGCCAAATTTAATGGGGGTTGGCTTTTCCACGCCGTTACTGCCAAAAGTAGTGGGTAAAATATGAGTATCTTTAATCATCACGAACGTATCTTGATTACTGATGTCAGAGGCGGGTTTGGCGCGATTACCTGTGCCAACCAGCACCATATCAACGGCTTGATCGTAAACTTGATAGCTTTCATCTACTTTAATCACTTTTTGGATCAAGCTACGAGCAATGGTGGGTGGGGTGAAAATACGGCGATCACCTGTGGTTGTGGCATCACTGAGTTTTGCTAGCTTGATGGTACTCCAAGCCGACGGTGAGTCACCCTTTAAGTCGATACGCCAAAGGTTGCCACCAGTATCACCTGCATACAGGCGATCAATAATGCCATCACTATTGCTGTCTAGAGTAGCTATTTCACTCGGAATACTGTGCTGCATACAGTGCGCATCAGTGGCGCTGCAAGTCGTATTATTCGACCAGATCAACTCTCCTGTTTTAGCATTGACAATAAAAATGCCGCGCCCTTCAGTATCTAAGCAGTTGTCGCCTCCACTACAATTATCTTTATTGACGTCGTAACCGGCGCCAAAAATAAATACAGGGATTGTGTCACCAGAAACATTAAGCCAACCGGATTTTGGTTTTGACCAAGTTTGTCCCAGTTCACTAAATGAGCTATCTGATTTGCTTTTTTCCCAAAGTAGTTTTGGTGAGGTTGGCGTCGTAATATCAAAGGCATAGTAGCTTTTACCACCACGGCGCATGCCCATTACAGCAATCAATTGCTTTGTGGAGCCTTGGGTCACGTCAAATACTGTTGCTGTGCCATCCATGCCATAAGGGTGGCTCGCTGCATCTTTGTCATTGATTAATCCTAAGCCATGACTGAGTAATTCAGCAGGAATAAAGGCCCAGTCTTCTGTGACAGTTTGGCCTTCATCATGGAAAAAATGGACAAAGCCAGCATTGGTGCCAACCATTAATCGAGTGGAGTCGTTACCACTTGGGTAAACAATGGCGGTGGGTTTTGAGTGCAGTGGATCGGCAAAGATATCGGTGCGGTAGTCGGCAATGTTATTATTACCATTGGCGTCATTGATATCGTAGCCTAATAGCCAATTTAAGTGTTCATCAAGATTGGTGACATCTATCCCTAGCTCAACAGCTAGGTCACTATCTGTGGCGACATTAAAATATGTTTTAATGTTTTGCTTGTTTAGCGTAACCAAGGCACCTTGAATATTGGTGAAAATTTTACGGTTAGTTTGTTTAGCTATTGCTGCGGCTACACCTCCTTGGCTGACAGAGTTACCATCATTTACGCCGCCCCAACCAGTTGATGCATTTTCACTGATGTAACCATTGGCCGAAATAGCGGGTAAATTGTTGGCGTCGCGTAAAATTCCTTTTTTATCAATAGTGAGTTTTTTAATGTTGCCACGCCAGCGCTGCTTTTTACTTGGCATAAACATTGAGTAATACACGTTGTTTTGATGTTGGGTGCGATCAAAGCTAGTGGCTGAAACAGCAGGTGCGTTAAAACTAGAGGATTGGTCGAGAATTTTAATGATCGTTTCTTGAAAAGCTTGTTGTAGCGCTTTTGCATCGGTGGCGGGGTAGTACTCGCCGCCACCTTGAGTCGCGGTTTCTAACAATAAAACACCAGCTTGTGTTGTTGCAGCTTCACCAAAGCCAATAGTGAAAGTGGACACTGTTTGGGTGCCTGCTTTATCGCTATTAATGTCTTTTGTGTTGAGATGTTTTGCTAGTGTTGGCAAGTAGCTCGAGTACCAATCTTTAGCGCCGGTTAAACTAGCAATTAAACTGTCGGCCATTTTATCTTGAGTTGGCTGACCGTCGGTCATCAGGATTACGTAAGCCTTATCTTGACAGGTTTTGTAAGGCGATTTATAAGTGCCTTCTGGCGCTTCTGCATTGGTATCTCTGGGCGGCTTATTAGCTAAATAATATCCACCGTAGTCAGCATCATCATCACCAAAGTAAACACCTGTTCCAGAAAAATAGCGATAGACTTCATAGAGTGATTCACATAACGGCGTGTTACCTTTGGCTTCTTGGTTATTAATGACGCTACTAAAATCCAGTCGATCTTGAGTGCTCATATCTTTAATGGCGCGAACCACACGGCCACCGTTGCGGGTACCATCACTGTCATTGTAGTTAAATACCGTTAAACCAAAGTTAACCGAAGGTGTTGATTTGACCAAATCGGAAATCGCATCTTGAGCAATACTTAAGCGACTTTTCTTAACTGTATCGGGTTGATGATACCAAGCGAGGTATTTCTCGGTATAAAGGGTAATACCATCTGAACCGATAAATACACTACTCCCTTTTGTTGCTTGGTAGCCCGTTTTCGTGCCATTTATAGGGTATCCGTCAACTTGAGAGCCTGGATTTTGTAGTAAATCCTTGTCTGCATCTTCGCGACAATCAAAATATACCCCTCTACTTTTTTTGAGAGTCAGCCAAGTTTGGCTTTTACTACTCCATCTCCTCAAGTTGCCTGTATATTTACCATTATCTATCAATGGGTTAATTGATGATTGGCAGTTGTTTTCACTCATGTTGAATTGATTGCTACTGGTTACGTCAGGTACCGGTTGTCCGGCCGCGCCCCAATAGATTTTTTGTTGTCCCGATTCGCCATAATCTTTATTGGGATCAAATGCTTCTTTAGTGAGCATTTCTGAGTCACGCATGCTACCCGAGTTATCGAAGATGATCATAACTTGCGGGCGAAGGCCTTTTTGCGCAGAAATATCGGCAATATATAACTCTGTATCATCTGCGAGCGCATTAGTGCAGAGCAAAGCAGTAAAGGGTAGTAAGAATTTGAATCTGTACATTAGTATCCTTTCCATGTTTTTTGGAAATTGAATTAATACGTCCTATGCGTGCCGCGGTAGTATCCGCATCACTTTCCCATCCTAGGAAGGCGTGTTTAGTTTTTAAGTGTTTTTTGTTCTATGCCTAAGCCAGCACTGTTATTTCCTAAGCGACCACTGCCCGTTTTAGCGCGGCCATAATCACGGTTTAATTTTGTGTGCAGATAGCGGCAAGCAAAAATGCCGTCAGAGCTTGGTCTACGGCTGCGTGCACAACTTGGTTGGTCTTGCACTTGTGCGACAGCTGAGCTAACGCCGCTAATGTGGGTTAAGGTGAATTGACTGCCTTTGATGGCGCTAGCAAATTGCAGTGCGCTATCATTTTTGGCTAGTAACTCTTCAATTGCGCCTTCTAGCTGCTGATCCGCATCAATTTTTAATGCCGCGGCGCCTGCCATTTTTAAATCTAAGCTGGCATTTGCCATCAGTAAGGTTGTTAAAGCAGATAGTAAGGCCAGCATTAACATGCTAATAAAGAGTGAAATTCCTCGTTGAGTATGGGGGGTTCTCATAGCTTAAATTCCTTGGCTTAACCATACTGGATTATTAAATGTTACTGAAGTTGAAACTAATAGACGGCGATAATTGTCATTTACCTGAACGGTTTTATCTCCCAGTTGGTAGCTGTTGTTATTTTTATAACCGTGGCTTTGGTCGAGCGCTCTAACCAATACAAACACTTGGGCGCCAATCACCTTATCATTAGGTTGTGCATTGGTTTGAAAGCTGGTCTTACCGGTTGCATTCTCAACGATGTATTGAATCTGCATGTTTTCTATGCCTGATAATAAGACGGGCTCCAATGTCATGCCTGATGTATTTAAAGTTAGCCTGCGTAAATTAGGTGTATTGGTTGAAAGTTGACGATCTAGGTAATAAACATGATGTAGAAATTGCCAGGTTTCACTGTCGTTTAAGGTTGGCACTGAGGGGATGGCAGCATTGCCTTTGAAAATCATCGCTTTAGTATTATTTGCTTGGAAGAAAAAGGGGGCTGTTGCGGTTGTTAAGCCGGCACTAGGCACAGATATTGATTGGCCTAGTAAGCGTTTGATGCTTATTACATCGGTTTCCTTAGTCAGCTGTGTATTGGCGTCATTGTCAATGAGACAATGCATATAGCTTAAACTGCTATTAGCTGGCAGCTCGAATGACCAAAACTGACGATACTGCACACTACTTTTCGGAAAGGAACCATTACCTAAATCATCAAGGCAATCTTTGCTACTTGCTAAATTGGGCACGATTACTTCGTTGCTTTTTACCGCATTGTAACGTGTTACAAGGTTAGCTGTGGCCAATCCCCAAAAGCCAACTTGGCGTAGATCTTGGGTTAATAATTGCAGTGCTACTCTGCCGGTTTCTTGTAGCTCACCCATTTGGTTGGTACTTTGAGCGCCGACTCTTGAGTTTATGAATACTGCAGAGAGGCCTGCGATCAGAAATAGTCCAATAGTGATAGCTATCATCCATTCAATTAAGCCGTAACCAGCTTGATGTTTTTGAGTCGGGGAGTTATGCATCTTTTACTAGTGTCCGTAGTATTAGTTGACGACGCTCATTACTGGATGTGCCACATTTTTTCTCAAAGTTGTTGCTGTCAGTGGCGCCATCAATAAGCGATTGTCTACCAGTCCAACTGATCACAATAAGTACTTTGCCGTTGTTGGTGTCGTAATCAATACAGGCGTCTGCTTGTTTGAGGCCACCAATGGCACGAGTGTCTTGAACGACTTGTTGCCCTTGTAGTAATGCAGCCCAGTGTAAGAGATCTTTCTCTCGCTGCTGAGCTTGCCCACAAGCGGAACATCTTGGGGTTACGATTGATAGAGCTGAGGTTACCACGCTATCAACAGCGTATTGCTCTGGGGAAGAAATTAACTCTTGGCGATTAAGGCGTAGGCGCTCTGCGATATCCATGGCGATGAAGCTAGCGAGTGTTCGTTGATTGGATTCATAGGCAGATTTTTTGGCTATGCCTTGAGAGGCCGCCACGCCAAGCAAACCAGTGGTGAGCACGAATAAAGTGATCATGGTTTCGATTAAGCTAAACCCCTTTTGGGACTTAGTTTGATGTCGGCAGAGGATCATATGGCTCATGTTGAGTTACCTACGACTAAAAATTTAACAAATGAATGAGCGTTCCGCTGCTCGACAAAATCGTCAATTCTTAGCAATCCTTGCTGCGATGTTTTATATCAATAAAAAATTAATAGTTAAAGGAGTATTTTTAAAGTGAGTAAACCAACTAACTAATCTGCTTTTTTGGTTTTTTTTAGCATTTTAATCTGCCTAATGCGTTATTATTAGAAAGCGGTTTTTTTTAATCCGTTTAGGCGGGAAAGGCTTGATTGATAGCGCTATCACTAAATGAAAGGGCTATTTTAAATAGCGTATTAGGTGGTCATAATTTTACAAGATTGTTACATAAATTCATGCTATTCAGTATTTTATGCTGTTTCAATTGGAGAGATATAATTGAGAAGAACGTCTTTTTAATGACTGTTTTGTGAATATTGTGATCTTACTCATCATCACTTTCATCTTGTTTTCGTTTCTGTTTAGAGCAATTAAAAATAATGATAGTTAAAAAACAGAAGGGTAGGATTGATACCGTTAAATTTAGGCCATAAAAAAGGTGGCTAAAGCCACCTTTTCTGAGTCAAAACGCTCGTTGTCAAACTTAGTGTAATACGCGAGCACGTAGTGTGCCTTTAATATTTTTAAGTTTATCAAGTGCGCCTTCACGATCATCACTCGCAACATCGATGACTACGTAACCAATGTTCTCGTTAGTTTGTAGATATTGACCAACGATATTAATACCTTCATCAGAGAAAGCTTGGTTAATTTGGATCATGATGCCAGGAATGTTCTCATGGATATGCAGTAAACGGCTAGTTTTAACGTGCTCTGGTAGCGAAACTTCAGGGAAGTTAACTGCAGACAGTGTTGAGCCGTTATCGGAGTATTTCACTAATTTACCAGCAACTTCGTAACCTATGTTCTCTTGTGCTTCCTGTGTACTACCACCAATGTGCGGGGTTAGGATCACGTTGTCAAAACCGCGAAGAGGCGATACAAACTCGTCGTTATTTGATTTAGGCTCAACTGGGAACACGTCGATCGCAGCACCGAATAGCTTATCTGTTTTCAACGTTTCAACTAGTGCGTCAATATCAACTACGGTACCACGTGATGCATTGATTAAGATTGAGCCTTGCTTCATTTGTGACAGCTCGGTCGCGCCGAACATGAGTTTCGTCGATGCCGTTTCTGGTACATGCAAGCTAACAATATCAGACATAGCTAGCAGCTCTGGTAGGCTGGCAACTTGGGTTGCATTACCGAGCGATAGTTTATTTTCGATGTCGTAGTAGAAAACGTTAAAGCCAAGGTTTTCAGCTAGAATACTTAGCTGTGTACCTATGTGACCGTAACCAATAATGCCCAGTTTTTTGCCACGCGCTTCGTACGAATTATCAGCAGACTTTAGCCATTCGCCGCGATGTGCTTTGGCATTTTTCTCTGGAATACCACGAAGTAGCATTAAAATTTGGCCTAACACCATTTCAGCTACGCTGCGTGTATTTGAAAATGGCGCGTTAAAAACAGGAATACCTTTGATTTGCGCGGCTTTTAAGTCAACTTGGTTAGTTCCAATACAGAAACAACCGATAGCAACAAGCTTTTCAGCTGCGTTGATCACGTCTTCTGTTAAGTTTGAACGAGAACGAATGCCAACGAAATGAACGTCTTTGATCTTTTCTTTCAGATCTTCTTCGCTTAAGGAGGTTTTTAACGCTTCAATGTTAGTGTAACCCGCCGCTCTAAATGTTTCTTCAGCGCTGCTATGTAGTCCTTCTAACAGAAGAATTTTGATTTTTTCCTTGCCTAATGAAAAGGTGGTCATGCTACTTCCCTCGAACCCAAATGTGTCAATTGCTCAAATTTTGTCAATCTTGACAAGATACAATTATTTTAGAAAATTTACTACAAAAAACCCATATGTGGCGCGTTAACACCACTTTTTTTGATCTAATTATAACGTTTTAACGCCATCAGGGCTGCCAACCAGCACTACATCTGCACCTCGTTGGGCAAACAGGCCATTGGTCACAACGCCAACAATGTTGTTAATTTGTTGTTCTAGCTTGATCGGGTCTAGAATTTTTACATTATGCAGGTCAATGATAACGTTACCGTTATCGGTGATTACGCCTTCTCGGTATACGGGATCGCCGCCCAGCTTAACCAATTCGCGTGCTACATAACTACGCGCCATTGGAATCACTTCCACTGGCAATGGAAAATCACCTAATACATCAACGTGTTTAGTGTTATCTACAATGCAAATAAATTTGTCAGCTACCGCTGCCACGATTTTTTCACGGGTTAATGCCGCACCGCCGCCTTTAATCATGTAGTTGTGGGCATTTATTTCATCGGCACCATCTACATAGATGCTCAGGTCGCTCACGTTATTTAGGTCAAATACTTCAATTCCTAATGCTTTTAAGCGTTCAGTTGAGGCTTCAGAGCTGGATACTGCGCCTTTTATGTCATGTTTTATCGTACCTAGGGCATCGATAAAATGATTCACGGTAGAGCCTGTACCAACACCAACAATAGAGCCTTCCTCGACGTATTTTAGTGCAGCCCAACCAGCGGCTTTTTTCATTTCATCTTGTGTCATGCTTATGCTCCGAGAGTACGCTAAAAGAAGCGCGGATTATAGCGTATCATCAGGTTTAAAAACACTCCCCCAAGACCAGATTTTACTGGGGGTGATGACTTCCGGTAGAGGAATGTCCCATGCTTCAATTGGGAGTTTAGGTAAGCATTGTAGATCGTGTGCCAAGCCGATGGTGTAAGGTGATGTGCCGATATTGTTTAAGCTTGCTAAGGTGCGGTCGTAAAAACCGCCGCCCATACCAAGTCGATTACCAAAATGGTCAAACGCCACAAGGGGGGTGAAGATAACATCAAGCTGCTCAATGCTAGTTTTCTGGTTAGAATGAAGGCAAGGCTCAGCAATACCAAACTTGTTAGTTTGCATTGGGCTATTAGCGTGGTAGTGCAAAAACAACAGGTGGCCTTCATTGATTGGATCAAGTACCGGCAAATATGTTTTGATGCCTTGTTGCCAGCACCATTCTATTAATGGCTGTGGACAAAGTTCACCGTCGTTAGCCAGATAAAGGGCGACCTTTTTGGCTTGGTTTAGCTTGGGGTGCTGAGTTAATTGTTGCTTGAGCTGATGACTGTAATCATGTTGTTGCTGGTGGCTAAGTTGACGCCTAAGTTGGCGAACATCTTGTCTAATTTGATGACGGGTTTTCTGCATGACGAAAAGTCCGTATGGCCTGTTGCATAAGCTCATTGTATGTATGGGCCTATAAGTGGAGTACCCAGGGTGCCGTTACACGGTATAAGCCCTTGAACCCGACGGCTCAAGGTGGTGATTTTGTTATTACCGTAGGCTTCTCAGTACATGCTGAGCCTGCGCAATAGTAGCAAGCAAAATCCCCGGTGTTGTAATTATCGGCTCAGGGACGTCACCGTATTGACAAACACCCCAGGAATTAAAATTGTATTGTTGTGCGAGACTTACTTCTCGTTAGAGCTGACGCCTTTTTCGATCAACGCATTTTCAATGGTACTTTGTAACATTTGAATACGCTGAGCCATGGTATCAGCATACTCATTGTTTTTCGCTTGTTCTAATTTTAGTTCATGGCAAAAGTTTAATGCGGCCATGACTGCAAGTTGTTCACTTTTAGCTATTTTAGTGCGCTGTTTTAGGTCAGCAATTTTCTCATTCAATATTTCTGCTGCGCCAAGCAACGCATCTTCTTGTCCTTGGGGACAAGCCATTTTATAACATTTGCCTAAAATATTGATCTCGACAGCCGATTGGCTCATCACTGAACTCCGAACACAAGAATTAACCGAACATCTGTTTCAGATGTCTAACTGCTGCGACTATAAAGGCCAACGGGTGAACTTTCAAGTCCTAGCTAGCGCCAACAGTAAGGCAATGTTAGGATTTAAGGTAATATATTAATTTTAATTGTGAGTTTAGGTTAACCATGGATAAAAACACATTGCCGGATTTTGATGAAGTTACCCGTATCTTCGAATCTGCGTCATTAATGGTAGGCGCGGCGGAAGTTCATGGTGTATTAGCGGGACTTGTTTGCGCAGGTGTAAAGCTTGATGCGACCAGTTGGGAAGCGCCATTTAATGATTTAATCAATGAAGGATTGGGTTTACCTGCTGAACCTAAGAAAGTGGCTACGCAGCTTTATTCTGCTATTTGTGAGCAACTTACAGACGGTAACATGGCGTTTACCTTATTGCTTCCAGATGATGAGCAACCCCTTGATGAGCGAGCGGAAGCAATGGCGCAGTGGGCGCAAAGTTTTCTCGTGGGCTTTGGCATTATGCAATCTAAATTAAATAAAGCGCCTGAAAATATTCAAGAGTTGATTACCGATATTCGTGACATTTCACAAGTCTCCCTCGATTTTGAACAAGAAGATGAAGAAAGTGAGCTGGCCTTCAATGAAGTTGTTGAGTATTTACGTATTGCTGCTCTTCTGTGTTTTAACGAATTTGCGCAACCCCTCACTACGACGAATGATAAGCCTACGCTGCACTAAGCTTATGCTTATTGATTATCTTTAAGCTCACGCTTATTGATCGTCTTTAAGCTCACGCTTATTGATTATCTTTAAGCTCACGCTTATTGATCGTCTTTAAGCTCACGCTTATTGATTGTCTTTAAGCTCGCGCTTATTGATTGTCTTTAAGCTCGCGCTTATTGATTGTCTTTAAGCTCGCGCTTATTGATTGTCTTTAAGCTCACGCTTATTGATTAACGCTAAGTAAGCCTTAACCATTAATTTTTTTTAACATAGGTTATTTAAATGCAATCTGAATTTCATCTACGCCAGTCAGCATTCGGCGAGTTGATGCTAGACAACAGTGCTGCGATTTTTGTCGCAGCAAACGAGCAAACACGTAGTCGTGATACGGAGTACCGTTTTCGCCAAGACAGTGATTTTTATTATTTAACGGGCTTTAACGAACCCGATGCATGGTTAGTATTGGTAAAAAAAGATAATCAATTAACGCGTACCTTGTTCTGTCGCCCAAAAGATACTTTGGCTGAAATTTGGCACGGTCGACGTTTAGGTGCAGAAGCAGCTATTAATACGTTGGCGATTGATCAAGCATTTGAATTAACCTCGTTAGATGAACAATTAATCGAGTTGTTGAATCAGCGTGATAGTTTATATTTTGTGCTTAACCAGTATCCTGCCGCTGAGGCCACGGTACAACAAACCCTAACACGTCTGCGCCAAGGGGGGCGTCAAGGTTGGCGTGAACCGCGCCAAATTATTGATTGGCGTCCGCAACTACATGAAATGCGCTTGTTTAAATCAGCTGCTGAGATTGAACTAATGCGTAAAGCGGCAGATATTTCTGTTGCGGGTCATATTCGAGCGATGAAAGAATGCCGTGTTGGCGCTTGGGAATACCAGCTTGAAGCCGGTATTTTACACGAGTTTGCGATGCACGGTGCGCGCGACGCAGCCTATAGCACTATTGTTGGTGGTGGCGAAAATGCCTGTATTTTACATTACACCGAAAATGAATCGCAGCTGGTGGACGGTGAGTTAGTTCTCATTGATGCTGGCGCTGAGTATGCGGGGTACGCGGGTGACATTACACGTACGTTTCCTGTTAATGGCAAGTTCAGCTCAGAACAAAAAGCGATTTATCAATTAGTGCTTGACGCACAAGAAGCTGCGCTGGCGGCATTAGGTCCAGGTAAATCTATTAAGCAAGCTAATGATATTGTTTTAAATATCATGGTTTCTGGTTTGCTTGAGTTAGGTATAATGCAAGGTGAAGTCGAGCAGTTAATAGAAGAACAAGCATATAAAGCTTTTTATATGCACGGACTCTCCCACTGGTTAGGGTTAGATGTACATGACGTGGGCGATTATCAATCTGTTGACCGTTCACGTTTACTCGCGCCTGGCATGGTGATTACCGTTGAGCCCGGTTTGTATATTTCATCGTCTGCGGATGTCGATCCTAAGTGGCACGGTATCGGCGTTCGTATCGAAGACGATATTGTTATCACGCAGCAAGGCATTGATAACTTAACGGCTGCGGCGCCTAAGTCCATTGCCGATATCGAGGCGTTAATGGCGCAATCTAAATAATAAGAAGTGAAGAGGCACATGGTTGAGACCAATGCGACGCTAGATGTTGATTTAATCATAGTAGGAGGGGGCATGGTGGGAGCCTCCTTTGCTTGTGCGGTGGCTTATTTAGCGCCGCATCTTAATATTGCATTAGTGGATGCGGTCGCTGCAAACCAAAATACGCACCCTGGCTTTGATAGTCGAGCCATTGCGTTGTCGTATGGTTCGGCACAGCTACTACAACAAATAGGTCTTTGGTCTGAGTTTTCATTGCAAACCACACCTATCACTCATATTCATGTTTCAGATCGCGGCCATTCAGGCTTAGTTCACTTAAGTGCGAAACAAGAGCAGCTTGACGCGTTGGGCTATGTTATTGAGCTTATCAATGCGGGTGACATTCTCAATAAGCGTTTATCCAATTTGCCAAACTTAACTTGGATCCGTCCTGATAGCGTTGTCGACATTGTGCAATACCAGCAATGTGTCACTGCTACCTTAGCTTCGGGGCTGCAATTACAAGCTCAGTTATTGGTGGGGGCCGATGGCGGTCACAGCCGTTGTCGCCAATTACTTAAATTGCAGCAACAAACGGATGATTACGGTACTAGCGCTATTATTGCCAATGTTCTGACCAGTGAGTTGCATCAAGGTCGTGCCTTTGAGCGATTTACTGATGCAGGACCTTTGGCGTTATTGCCTATGTCTGATAACCGTAGCGCATTGGTTTGGTCGGTGCATAATCATCAGCTTGAGCCGTTAATGGCTTTATCTGATACTGATTTTAGCGCCGCTTTACAGCAACAATTTGGTTTCCGTTTAGGTGTTTTTACGCGAGTAGGCTCTCGCACCGCCTATCCGTTATCTCTCACTCAGTCCCCCATGCCGGTCAGTCACCGTTGCGTGTTAATTGGTAATGCCGCTCATACTTTACACCCTGTTGCAGGACAAGGTTATAATCTCGGCCTGCGTGATTTGTTCGTTCTCGCTAAGACCATAGCCCAAACTTCTGATATTGGAGCGTTTACAACACTTGATCACTATTGGCAGCAACGGGAAGCAGATCATCAACGAACCATTTTTATGACCGATTTATTAGCTCGTACATTTGCAAATAACTATTGGCCTTTAGCCAAGGCTCGAAATAGTGCGTTACATTTAATGGATACCTTTGACACTTTAAAGCAACCCTTAAGCTACCAAGCCTTGGGCCATTTTGAACTTTTTCAGGCGAAACCTTTATGATCCAGTCTTTTGATCTTGTTATTGTTGGTGGCGGTATGGTCGGGTTGACATTGGCCCGAGCACTACATGATGTACCCATTAAAATTGCGGTAATAGAGGGGCGTGAGATCGAGCTAGAATTTAGTGAGATAGCAGACAACCGTGTTAGTGCGATTAATGCCGCCAGCCAAACCGTGTTAGAAAAACTGGGAGTTTGGTCAAACTTAAACCTTTTACGAAGCCAGGCATATGAACAAATGCAGGTTTGGGATCAAGATAGCTTTGGGCAATTACAGTTTTCAGCCCAACAAAATCGGACTGCAAATCTAGGTCATATCATTGAAAACCGTAATTTACAGCTGGCATTACTTCATACCTTAGAAAGGCAAGAAAATGTGCAAATATTTTGTCCTCAGCGTATTGCCCAGTTAGCTTTGGGAGAAGGTGAAGCTTGGATCACCCTAGATAATGGCCATGCTTTGACCAGTAAATTGGTGGTTGGTGCTGATGGGGCAGAATCTTGGGTACGTAAGCAAGCGGCTATTCCGCTGACCTTTCGTGATTATCAACATCATGCGTTGGTGGCGACGATAGCGACTACCGAATGGCATCAAAATACAGCTTGGCAAATTTTTAAACCTGAGGGGCCGCTGGCTTTTTTACCGCTGTTTAATCCACACCATTGTTCGATAGTTTGGTCAACTAGCCCAGAGCAAGCATCAAAGTTGATGGCATTACCTGATGACGAATTTAATAAGCAGCTTGCGATGGCATTTGATAACCGATTAGGTTTATGTCGGGTACAAGGTGAGCGCCATAGTGTGCCGCTACGAATGCGTTATGCGCGAGACTTTGCCAAACATCGCGTGGCCTTAATTGGTGATGCCGCGCACACCATTCATCCCCTTGCAGGGCAAGGCGTTAACTTAGGTTTAATGGACGCGGCGGCATTGGCACAGGAAATTAAGAAAAACGTAACCCTCGGTTTAGATATTGGTCAGTTGCCACAGTTACGGGGTTATGAGCGCTGGCGTAAAAGTCAGGCAATGGAAATGATTGTTGCAATGGAAGGGTTAAAGCAAGGCTTTAGTGGTAATCATCCGTTGAAAAAATTAATCCGAGATGTCGGTTTGAGCCTATTGAATAATGCTCCTTTAGTGAAAAAGACCTTACTTAAGCAAGCCATGGGGTTAGCGGGTGAACTGCCAGATTTAGCCCGTCAGTAGTGTACTAAGTTTGATCGTTATTTTTTTATTTAAACTTTAAAAATCAATACGAAATCACCTTGCAGTTAAGTGTTATTTGGCTACGCTGTGTAAGTGATAACGCATTCGTTAATGACCTGTTTTTTATCAAGGCCTATTTTATTGGGAGAGTAAAAATGAGCCAATTGCCAAGTGATTTAAGATATACCGATACTCACCTTTGGGTTAGAAATGAAGGTGATGGTATTTATACCATAGGCATTACTGATCATGGCCAAAGCCAATTAGGAAATATATACAATATAGAACAACCCAATGTTGGTGATGAGTTAGATGCCGGCGATGAATGTTTTGTCATCGATGCTGAAAAAACGACGGTTGAAATATACTCCCCGTTGAGTGGTGAAATTGCTGAGCTGAATGAAGAACTTGCTGATTCACCTAGTTTAGTAAATGCCGATCCTTATGATGATGGTTGGGTGCTACAAGTTAGAGCGTCTGATGATACGGAATTTGAAAGTTTGTTAGATGCTGACGACTACCTTGAAGGAATCTTGGAAGAAGAGGAATAAATTATTTTTCAGTGTGTTAGTAGCTGTCTTGCGTTAGCGCACTGAACGGGAAATCATTTTTTCCAATTGGGTTAACCGTGTTGGTGTGGTTTAGCACTGCTTCATAAAGCTTATTATCTTAACTAATTGCCTGCTACTTATTTGACGACCTTAGATTAGCTTATTGAAATAGCTCTCAGTTTTTTATTTCTGTTTTTGTATAGTTAAAATTGTCAATTATATGTTGTTTAATTTATTTGACCCTTGTCTAGTGTAACTGAGATGATGAGTTGGGCACTTTTGCCAAATAAGATTAATCATTTAAGTTAACTTTTTATTGGGTAGCTTATTAACTATGGAGCGTGCTATGCAGTCAAGGTCTTTAAGTACAGGCTTATTGTTTTTGGTACTCTTTTCAGTGGTTTTGCTGTTTGCCTATCAACATAGTTTTAATACTAGCTTGGTGATTAATTCAGAATCTGATTATGGGTTCAAAGCGATTACTGATGAATCCCAAGGTGGTAAAACAACCGCAACTTTAACCCGAACACCGCAAGGAATGGTACTTGAGTGTAACATCGTAAAGGCTTATGCATGGCCTTTTTGTGAACTAGCGATTAAGCTTTCCGAAATATCAGAAGGTATTGATATCTCTAAGTATAATACTGTTTCTCTTGATGTTCGCTATGAAGGTGAAGGCTCGCAACGTATCCGCTTCTATATTCGTAACTTTCACCCTACTTACAGTGATATTCATAACGATACGACTATGAAGGTGAATGAGATCGAATATGAGCCTAATTTATATGCGTCAGAAGTGAAAATACCCCTTAAAAACTTTCAGGTTGCATCATGGTGGATTTCAGAACATAGCATTCCACTAGAGCATTTTGCACCTGATTTTACTAATGTTGCGGTGTTAGAGGTAGCAACGGGTAGCCTTATTTCTGAAGGTCCGGTTAAGATTGTCGTGGAAGAAATAAGATTTGACGGTAAGTTAATCCCTGAAACTGTCTTCTTAACCGGGATTATCGGAATATGGATTGCATTTGCGCTTATTTATCTCCTCTCTGATTTAAGGCGTCTTAAAGGGGATCTGTCTAGTACGAGACAGAAGGCCGTTGAACTGGAATCACTCACTGAAGCGTTAAAGCTAGAAAGTAAAAAATTTGAAACCATGGCTAAGCGAGATCCCTTAACAGGTGCTAGAAATAGAGCAGGCATTCGAGATTCACTGTTTGAGCAAGTTCAATTGGTATATCTGCAGCGAACACCATTATCAATAGTGTTTATGGATATTGACCATTTCAAGCAAATTAATGATGTACATGGCCATGATATCGGTGACGAAGTACTGAAAGCATTTGCTGGCTTAGTCACAGGACAAACTCGCCAAGGCGATAGCTTGGTTCGCTGGGGAGGAGAAGAGTTTCTATTGGTTTGTCCTAATACTGAGCTTAATCATGCGGCTCAACTTGCTGAAAATATTAGATCCTTATTAGAAGTGTCAGAATGGCCTGATGGGGTTAAAGTCACTTGTAGTTTTGGTGTTACCCAGATGGGACAGGAAAGTACAGGGGAATTTATCGCGCGTGCCGATGAAGCTTTATACAAGGCTAAATCCAAAGGCCGAAACAGAGTGGTTAGCTTTCACCCCCCTAAAGAATAGTGTTCATTTTAAGGCTTGGGCTTTTTCGCTCAAGCCTTACTTTTAATCGAGCTTGTTACTTGAAACTCTCTTTCTAGCATTAAAGTAAGTTCCTCTACATACTCAACTAATGCATCATTACTGATCAGTTTACTGAGCTCATTTCCTACTTGGGTAAACTTATAGTAATACAGCTTTAGACGTTTACCGTTAGGCACTAAACTAATAGGTAAGTCATGATAATTAATATTAAGAGGCTGGCCTGGACTCATTTCTCCTGATTCTAATTCACTTTGATAAATTAAGCCTAAGTCAGCCATTAACATGAGGTTAGAATAGGGGAAGCGGAATTTACCTAACGATAGCTTTTGACTATGAAGTGGCGTAAAAAGTTGGAATGAGCTAGGTAAGCGAACATAGCCGGTGATTATTTTACGCGCTGGGTCGCCTGAAAATGTTGAGCTGAGCTGACACAGCTTTTGAAAAATAATGGCTTCTCGGTTAGTCATTTGCTTGAGTGTTTCGAGAGCCCGCACTGAGTAGCTCGCTGGACTGGTAATTTCTTGAGCTAATATTTTTCCCCATAATGTTTGCATATTTTTGCTGCTAATGGTTTCAGCTAGCCGCAAATAAGCTGTCATCCAATCGGGGTCAACCTCTCTCGCAGCATCATCTTCACCACACTCTGAATGAGTCGCTAACATGATTTGTTCGAGGTTGTGCTGCTTTTGTGACAGCTCTAAGGCCATGCGTTTTTTGGCTCTCGCTAGTACTGTTGTGTTTGCAACATTTGTGAGACTGCCTTCAATCCCGTATTGTCGAGCCAATGCTAAGGTTTTATGTTTACTATTAAAGAGCTGCTTCTCCGATTTTTCACTTAGTTTATCAAGGGAGCTTTTTGCGTCAGCCATGCCCTTTCCTCGTTTGTTATCATTATGTTAAACAATAGCGGTTGCGCATTGTTGCTAAAATGTTAAAATTATTAACAGGTAAAGCTAGCGTTTGTTATCCAATGTAGATAGACAGGCTCTAAAGGAGAATGGCATGATTATTTTGAAAAAGAAAGTATGGAATATTCTGTTAGGTGTCGGCTATTTAGTGGGGCTGGTCGCGTTGGCCGCTTATATCTATTAATTTTATTGTCATTCTGCTCGTTATTCTGATTGGCGATAGCGTTTATTTAGCTATCACCAATCAGTAAGTGTTATTCTTCGTAAACCTCAACTTTAATGCCTTCCATAGTGTATCCAACCGTAGCTAGATCATTACTCATGGTTTCAGCTTTAATGGTTCCTTCAACCCAAACGGCTCCCCAAACATCATCAACAGGGGCTCCTTTTGGATATTTTACGTAGATGATTTGGTTTGGTGGTGGGGGTGGCACGTGAATACAAGCGCCAAAATAAGGCACTAAAAAGAATTCCGTGATGTTATTCTCATCACCCTCTAAGGGCACCACGAAGCCGGGAAGGCGGATTGTTTTGCTGTTAAGATCGCTGCGAACATTCACTTCCTGACTCTGAGGTTGATTAGCTACGCTACCGTCATGGTTGAGCTCAGCAGCTTTGGCTTGTGCAATACGTTCCGCTTCGGGCAGTAACTCTTCCCATTCCATAGTGACAACTTCAGCATGAACAAGCATGGGTAAAGTAACTATCGTGCTTAAGAGTATGCGTTTTAAGTATTTCATTTTTTATATCCTAATAGTCATGCCATCAGCAAGAGACATGCGGTACGCGCGCCATGCAGGTATTAAACCTATTACAAAACCTGATATTACCACGATAGATAATAAAATAAGTTCATAATGGGTTAAAGCCGATAACCTTACATATATACCAAACATATCCATAGCAATAGGTCTTATCAGCAAAATTAATGCATACAATAAGCCGACACCGGTTAAGGCTCCAGCCAATGCGAGCACGCCCGCTTCTGAAATAAGCAAGCTAAATATATGACTAGGTCTTGCGCCGACCGAGCGTAAGATAGCCATTTCGCGACGACGTTCATTTAAGCTAGTGAGTAGGGTGGTTAGCATGCCTAATAAACCAGATACCACGACAAAACCGGATACCACTAACAAGGCATTTTCGGCCATATTCATCGTGCTCCATAATTCTTGCAGCGCAACACCTGGAAGTACGGCCATGATGGCTTCTTGTTGGTATTCATTAATTTTACGTTGTAATGCAAAGGTATGCATTTTGGACTTTAAACCAACGATAAATGCCGTTATGACCTCTGGCTCAAGTGTTACTTGATCTAATTGCTCTGCTTGTAATTTGCCACCTCTTGGTGCGCCATTTTGCCAGCCAAAATGAATCGCTTCAATGCCTGCTAAAGATACATGTACCGTACGGTCAACAGGGGTCCCTGTGGGGTCAAGAATCCCCACAACTTTAAAGGGCAAGTTGTCGTGTTTAGTAAAAGACACATCACTGCTGCCGTGAGCAATAACTATTTTTTGACCAAGTTGGTAGTTAAGCTTTTTAGCCACTTCGGCACCAAGCACAGCTTCAATGGGGCCGTCAAAAGACTGGCCTTGATTAAAGCTTAAATTTTGTTTCTGACCAAATCGGTAATGTTTAAAGTAGTCGGGGGTGGTACCTAGAACACGAAAGCCTCGATGTGAATCACCTAGGGAAAAAGGGACGCTCCATTTTACGGCTTTATCATTGGCAATTTCTTGATAGGTTTGCCAAGAAATATTATTGGTGGCATTGCCAATTCTGAATACAGAATAGAGTAACAGTTGTACTTGTCCGGTACGTGCGCCAACTATTAAATCGGTGCCTGATAACGTGTTAGCAAAGTTTTCTTTGGTCTGTGTTCTAACTCGCTCGACTCCGAGTAGCAAGGTGACACTAAGCGCAATTGCAAACACCGTTAAAATGGCTGTGCCACGGCGATTGTATAAACTTTTGAGCGCTAATTTAGCAATGGCCATATTATGCTCCTGTTTGAGTAGCTTTGTTGAGTGTTGGCAAGTCTATTTGATGGTCAAACAAGCCTTGTAAGCTGGCATCGTGACTGACAAAAATTAAACTAATATCCGTTTCAACACATTCGTTAAACAATAACTTGATAAAAGATTCTCTGGCGTCGGTATCAAGAGATGAGGTGGGCTCATCTGCAATAATAAATTCCGGCTTACCAATTAATGCTCTCGCTGCTGCCACCCGTTGTTGCTGGCCGATACTGAGTTCAGTTACTTGGCGATGAATTAACTTATTTGGTATTTCAAGATGACTCAGTAAGCGTTTTGCCTCTTGCTCTAATGAGCCGGAGCTGGCCAATGCTTTGTCCTTTCGTGCTTTGGAAAAGAAACATGGTAGCGTTACATTTTCAATCACACTCAAGTAAGGCAGTAGATTAAACTGCTGAAAAATATAACCTAAATGATCAGCTCTAAAGTGATCTTTTTGGCTCCCTTTCAGCGCTGTCAGCTCTTTACCCAACATCGAGATGGTTCCGCTATAGGGTTGGTTAATCCCTGTCATTAGGCCTAGTAGTGTGGATTTTCCACAACCACTGGGCCCTTTCAAAAATACTTTATCACCTTTGTTAATACTAAGGTGATCTATCTCAATAGTGAGCGGTTGGCTTTTCAGCCAACCGAACTTGAGATCCTGAATAGTTAAAATAGGTAATTTATTCATGGATACTGAGCTGATGCTCCCTTACCAAGTTAATGAGTGATCTTTCGGCGTCAGAGTTTTAGCCATTTGTTGACTGTTGATGATACCTTGGATTTGCACTTTTTCGGTTAATGAGAAATGGTCAAATAAACTAAAAGAAAGAGATGATATTTCGTCAGGGTTAGCACATTCAAAGTGATAGCTTACAGTGACGTCAGAGTGAGCATCCTGATGCTCGTCTTCATGATGTTTATCGTCATGATGTTCGCCGTCATGATGCTCGCTGTCATGATGCTCGCCGTCATGATGTTCGCCGTCATGATGTTCGTCGTCATGATGCTCGCTGTCGTGATGTTCGTCGTCATGATGCTCGCTGTCGTGATGTTCGTCGTCATGATGCTTGTCGTTATGCTTCTCTGGGCTTAGGTTCATCGTGAAAAGTTCACTGTCGATATTGTGCTCTGTCACTTTACAACCTGCCGCGTCGGGTAAGACTAGAATATGCTTTGGTTGTGCGAGTAGAGATGCCACTTCAGCCAGTTTCTGCTTTTGCTCGTCATTTTTCGCCTGATGTTCAAAACCGAGTAAATTGGCCGCGGGCGACATCCAGTCAAAAGCGAGCTCATTACCTTCGAGCACTAAATCAATGTTAGCTGCGCCATGCTCGTGACTGCCGTGGGCACGGTGTTCATGATCGTCCGCCAATACGTGACTACTGATGCAGGCTAATGCGACAAAACTTAATGAACCGATTTTTTTTAAACGAAATTGCATGTTAAACACCTTAATAAATGGTTTTCATAGTATGTAATAGATAAAAGCATTGATGATATTACGTTTAATAAGGTGGTGCGCGTGGGCCTGCTGCATAAAAGGGTCTAGAAGACGCGGTGGCAGGTATTCGAGTGATATACAATAACAGGGTGATGGCCACGAGTGAAATGGCTATCGGTAAATTAGCTGAAGTATATTGTTTTGCATGAATGCAAAGTGCACAAGAAGCATCATTTAATGTGTTGATTTCACTTAAATGGTCGTGTTGCCAGTGCAACGCAAGTACCCCTTGGCCAAGCAGCCAAAGGGTTAAACAAAGCATAGATAACACACGCTGAGACGACGGCAAAAAAGTCCCTACAAAGCTAAATAACAAACGAGTGTTATGTTATATCAACCTGTCTGAAGTTTTTACTATTTATTCGACCTTTTTATCCAACCACTAGGGTCTGTTGATCTTTGATGGTTAATTTTCGTTCGAGAGGGGAGACTTTGTCTAAAAGCGTTTTGAGCAAGGCGAGCTGTGTGTCGCTTAGCATTCTAAGTAAATACTGCTCAACGATGGGCAAAACGCTTTTGGCCGAATCCGTAGGACAGCGTTTGTTGGTCATTTCTACCGCGTTAGCACCTTTTCGCGTAGTTCACTATGCCACAAAGGTGCTGGCCACAACGTTTTGTATATATCCCCAACAAATTGCTGCAAAAATCAGGACAAAAGTTCAACAGACCCTAGTAAACAGCGGATTATCAATTTGGGCCTGTATTACAGAGCGCTAATACAACGGTTCACTGACCATGGGAGTTTGTGTGGTCATCATTTCTTTTAATAGTGCTGGTGAGCCAGTTAATAAGGTGTGTTCATTATTATCTATCACTACTGGTGTGCCACTTGCACCACTACGGGCTTCAATGGTCAACCAAGCGGGTGAAGCACTGCCATTGCTGTTAGCGGGATAAACCAGAAACATACGGTAATCTGGCGCAATCTGGCTAATCAAGGTTGCCAATAGTAACGCGCGTTCATCGCTGTCAGCCACGTTTTCTAATAACACGGTGAGCGGAGGGGAAAAGCGGTCATGGTGCTCCTCAGCATTAGGAATATTGAGTAACCAACTCTGCGCATTTTGAATTGAGATCGATGCGCCTTCATGGGATCTTAACTGCTCGGCTAAGCCGCTAAATGACTGGCGATAGCTGTAAAATATCTGTGAGTAATTTGGCCTAATGCAAGGGCCATCTACCTCATTTTGCGTCAAGCAAGGGCTAACTCTTAAAAGATTAAAGGCGTCATCTTGGTATTGATAATAAGCTTGCCAAAACAGAGTTGATTCTGGGCTGGTATCCTTGACAGAAAAAGCATGTTCGATACTAACAAATTTTGTCGCATGTTCGGGCGATACTGAATTTATGCTATCTAGTACATGCATCAGCCGTGGACCAATATAACCATGTAAGGCTCGGATAGGGGCGTTGAGGGTAAAATTAATTTTTTGTTGGTCTTGCACTCCTTGCTTCACCTGATTGCGGGTAAATAAGGCTTGCACTACTTGTTGTTTCCCTGATTCATTCTGCCAAAACCAATCCAGTTTTAACGTCGCTCCGTCATTTTCTTGGGGAAGAACAGCATACGCCTGAGTGGATATTAGCAGTGTTAGCAAAGTTAAAAGTTGTTTCATCATATCCACCTTATAAAACTTACCCTGCTTTAACAAATAGGACAAAAACTCGATCTAGATCAAATTTTTTATTGTGTTTTTTTCTAAGTAAATGGAATAAATTTTGCTTTATAAAATGGCTTCTAGCGCGAATAAAGTTACTAACAAAAGAGTTGGGCTAATGAAATATAAACAATGGGGCTGCTTGCTTTGCTGCCTGCAAATATTTTTCCCGGTGTTCGCTGGAACGGTGACCGTACAAACAAGCACCGAACAAAAAACCGACCCATGGACGCTTAAGCAGCAAATTTTGGCTGATCATCAATGGCGTGAACAGCTTAAAAACCAACAAGGGCTCAACTGGTTATATCAGTTACCTGTGGGTTGTGTGCGCTGGCCTAAACCGCAGCTGTTCTACCAATGTAACGACCTATTTTATCGCCCTTATCATGGCGCAGGGGCGTCGATGTTTATTCAAATCGATCCGCCGGAAAGTATGGTTCCTGTTGATCCTATTAAGCCTCCTAGACAGGGGAAAACCGAAAAAGGGCAATTAAAGCCCTAGGCCAATGCTGTTTTGACTGTGCGTTAACTCGGTTTAAGTTATGGGTGTTCTAGCCTTAGTTTTGTGGTTACGTTAACATGCTTTCAATGGAGCCTAAGTCGTTACTGGGCTCAATAAATTAGACAGAGAGAGCAGTATGCACATTCATATTCTAGGCATTTGCGGCACCTTTATGGGTGGTTTAGCTATTTTGGCCAAGCAATTAGGGCACCGGGTAACGGGCTCGGATGCTAATGTTTATCCGCCGATGAGCACACAACTTGAAGAGCAAGGCATCGAGCTCATTCAGGGTTATGACCCATCTCAATTGAACCCTACGCCAGATTTAATTGTTGTTGGTAACGCCATGAGCCGAGGTAACCCTTGTGTTGAAGCCATGCTTAATCTTAACTTGCCTTACATTTCTGGACCGCAATGGCTGAACGAATTTGTGCTCAAAGATAAATGGGTGCTAGCAGCATCAGGTACTCATGGTAAAACTTCTACTTCCAGCATGTTGGCTTGGGTATTGGAGTTTGCAGGGATGGCTCCGGGTTTCCTTATTGGCGGCGTACCAGAAAATTTCGGTATGTCTGCTCGTTTGGGCGACACGCCATTTTTTGTGATTGAAGCCGATGAATATGACAGTGCTTTCTTTGATAAGCGCTCGAAGTTCGTTCACTACAAACCGCGCACGCTGATTATTAATAACTTAGAATTTGACCATGCGGATATTTTTCCTGATTTGGCCGCTATTCAGCGTCAGTTTCATCACCTTGTCCGTCTTGTTCCGCAACAAGGGCAAATCATTTATCCAACCGAAACACCAGCCATTGACCAAGTATTAGAGCAAGGATGCTGGAGTGAGTTGCAAACATTAAATGGTGATTGGTCAGCGGAAAAGGTGATTGCTGATGGCACCGTATTCGATGTTTTTTACCAACAGCAACTACAAGGGCGCGTGAGCTGGTCTTTATTGGGAGATCATAATATTGCTAATGCGTTAGCCACCATTGCCGCAGCGAAACATGTTGGCGTGTTGCCTGAACACAGTATTGCGGCGTTAGGTGAGTTTAAAAATGCCAAACGTCGAATGGAGCTAAAAGGCGAGGTGGCCGGGATTAAGGTTTATGATGATTTTGCCCATCACCCCACAGCAATCAAAACAACATTAGCAGGACTGCGGGCTAAGGTCGGTAAAGGGCGTATTTTAGCTGTATTAGAGCCGCGCTCCAACACCATGAAAATGGGCACTCACCAACATGAATTAGTCACGTCATTACAAGCCGCGGATATGATCTATTGCTTGCAGCCAGAAGGGCTTAACTGGTCATTACCCGCATGTTTTAGTAATAGTGATACCCCCGCCATCATTGAATCTGATCTCAGTGCCTTACTTGAACATATACTGTTACAAGTAAAATCAGGAGATAGTGTATTAATCATGAGTAATGGTGGTTTTGGTGGTATTCATCAGCGGTTGATTGAGCGACTGGCTCAGCGAGAGGAGTTATAGTGAGACAATTTAACGGTAGCTTAACCTTAGGCTTAACCGGTGCCTCTGGTGCTGCTTATGGCACCAGACTATTATCTGCTTTAGTTCGGGCGGGTTACCAAGTGCATTTTTTAATGTCTGACGCGGCTAAAATAGTGGTGCGTACTGAACTAGAAGAAGTTTGGCCTGATGAGCCACAGGCATTAGCGACGCATTTAACCGAGCAGCATCAAGCTCAGCCGGAACAAATTAAGGTCTGGGCATCGAAAGATTGGTTTTCTCCCGTTGCATCAGGCTCAGGCGCACCTAAAACCATGGTTATTTGCCCCTGTAGTGGCGGCACGTTAGCAGCAATCGCTCACGGCTTATCCGATAATTTAGTGGAGCGCGCGGCTGATGTGATTTTAAAAGAGCGTGGCCGGTTAATTTTGGTGCCACGTGAAACGCCATTTTCGACGCTACATTTGCAGAATATGCTGAGCCTATCGCAAATGGGGGTAACTATTATGCCTGCAGCGCCAGGTTTTTATCATAAACCAAGCTCAATAGATGAGTTGCTCGATTTTATGGTGGCGCGAATTCTTGACCATCTTGGCATTGATAATAATGCCAGTCAGCGTTGGGGCTGTGAGGATTAGCGTAAGCGTTAAATTGAAGAAAAAAAAGCTGCCGAAGCAGCTTTTTTATTATGTATTACTTAGCAGTTGGTCTTAAGATTGCGGTGATGTAGTTATAAACAAACTCTATCACTTTTTCTTGCGACGGATTGCTAGGCTGATTGATCATTTGAATGATCATATAGCCACAACCTGTTAATGCTCGACAAAACTCATCGACGGTTAAGCTGCACTCAAAGGTGTTGTTATCAAACCCAGGTTTAATGACTTTTTTCATTAACTCAGTGTTATGCGCCAGCAATTTGAGATAGCGAGGCCAGATTTCTTCACGAACTGAAGAACTCCATTCTAACCAAATGTGGGTATAATCGGGTTTGGTATATGCTGCTTCTACTACAAAGGCAATGTAATCGTGGATGGTTTCCATCGGATCTTTACTTTGCACGAATGCGGCAGAGGCAATACCTCTGAAATAAAGCTCTACTTCGGTGAGTACAGCATTTACTAGGTCTTCTCGGGTGTTAAAATAGTTAAACACCGTGGCGACTGATACTTGGGCTAACTCAGCAATTTCAGCGTGGCCTGCACGTCCGATTCCTCGTTTAGAGAAAACTTCAAGTGCACATTCCATGAGCTGTTTGCGGCGGGCTTCCGGTGCCAATCTTGTTCGGCGTCTAAATTCTGCGCGTGGTTCCATGATATTGTCTACTGTCTACTGCTGTTATTATTATGAAAATATAATTTTATTTTATACGGCGGAAGACTATCATTTACGGCCATATTAGTACACTCAATAGACTGTAAAATTACATTTTCAGTATATTAAAAACGCATAACTCAGAATAATTCGCTACTTGAGTTTGAACTCACCGAGTTTTGTTAGTTACTAATTTATTATTAACTGTGTTATTAAAAAAGCAATATTTAGGAATCGAATATGAAACATTCAGTAGAAGTTTTAATCTCTGAACAAGATGTGCAACAACGCGTCAGTGAAATGGCAAAAGAAATAGAATTAAAATACAAAGATACTGAATGCTTAGTCATGATCGGTTTGTTAAGAGGCTCTTGTATTTTATTGGCTGATTTAAGCCGAAAAGTAAACTTGCCCGTGCAGTTAGACTTTATGACGGCATCAAGTTACGGTAATAAAATGGAAAGTTCACGTGAAGTAAAAATCAAAAAAGATTTGGATGATGAAATTCGTGGCAAAGACGTGCTGATTGTTGAAGACATCATTGATACAGGTTTTACTTTAAACAAAATTCGTGAAATGTTGCTGATGCGTGATCCTGCGTCGCTGACTATCTGTACCCTGTTAGATAAGCCTGTCCGTCGCCAGGTAGAAGTACCTGTTGACTGGGTTGGCTTTTCAATTCCTGATGAATTTGTGGTGGGCTACGGTATCGATTACGCACAAAAATATAGAAATTTACCTTTTATCGGTAAAGTGGTACCTGAATAATAGATACTATATAAAAGAGTTTAACCGCTCAAATCGAGGTACCGTAATTCACTCATTATTAATAAAAGGATGACTTGGTTGAACGCGATTGAAATTAAAAATTTAATAAAAATTTATAAAGGTGGTAATACTGCTTTAAAGGGAATTAGTTTAACCGTCAAGCAAGGCGACTTTTACGCTTTGCTCGGTCCTAATGGGGCAGGTAAATCGACAACTATTGGTATTTTAAGTTCACTAGTGAATAAAACTTCAGGAGAAGTGAAAATATTTGGTGACGATATAGACACGCACCTTGAAGATGCCAAACGCCATATAGGTTTAGTACCTCAAGAATTTAATTTCAATCAGTTTGAAGCGGTTGAACAAATACTAGTAAATCAAGCTGGCTATTATGGTTTGCCCCGCAAGGAAGCGTGGCAACGCGCTGAAATCTGCTTAAAGCAGTTAGACTTGTGGGATAAGCGTAAACAGCAAAGTCGTACCTTATCGGGGGGAATGAAGCGTCGTTTGATGATAGCGAGGGCCTTAATGCACCAGCCTAAACTGCTGATTTTAGATGAGCCAACCGCCGGTGTGGACATTGAACTAAGACGCTCAATGTGGGTTTTCTTGCAGCAGCTAAATAAAGAGGGGATTACCATAGTGTTAACCACTCACTACTTGGAAGAAGCCGAAACCTTGTGTCGAAATATCGGCATCATTAATCAAGGTGAGCTGATTGAAAATACCAGTATGAAGTCGTTGCTTGCTCGTATTGCAAAAGAGACCTTTGTGCTCGACACCAGTACTTTGCCAGATCAACTGCAGTTAGGTGAAGAGTTTACTCGCATAGATGAGCACACTTTAGAAGTGGAAGTGCTGAAAGATGAAGGACTTAATGCCACCTTTTCAAAGCTTACCGAGCAGGGAGTTCAAGTATTAAGTATGCGCAATAAGAGTAATCGGCTGGAAGAGCTATTTGTTGAACTAGTACAACAAGGAAGTCACTAAAATGAAAGGTCAGCTGTATTTCACTGCTTTTAAAAGTATCTTAATTAAAGAAATCTATCGTTTTACACGTATTTGGGTACAAACCTTAGTGCCGCCAGCGATCACTATGAGCCTTTATTTCGTTATTTTTGGTAACTTGATTGGCTCTCGCATTGGTGAAATGGGGGGCGTGAGCTACATGTCTTTCATTGTACCGGGTTTAATTATGATGTCGGTAATCACTAACTCATACTCGAATGTGGCTTCTTCATTTTATAGTGCTAAATTTCAGCGTAATGTCGAAGAGTTGCTGGTGGCGCCTGTACCAAATCACATTATGATTTTGGGTTACATCGGTGGCGGTGTGGCTCGTGGACTATTAGTCGGCTTGATAGTGACCTGTATTTCGCAGTTTTTTGTTACCTTACAGATCCACCACTTCTTTACATTAGTTGTTACTGTACTCTTGACGTCCATTACCTTTGCCTTAGCAGGATTGATTAATGCTATATTTGCAAAGAGCTTCGATGACATTAGTATCATCCCTACGTTTGTGCTTACTCCGTTGACGTATTTAGGCGGCGTATTTTACTCAATCAGTATGCTGCCTGATTTTTGGCAAGGGGTGTCTCAGCTTAATCCAATCGTTTACATGATAAATGCTTTTCGCTATGGCTTTTTGGGTGTATCAGATGTCTCTGTTTGGGTCTCATTGCTAGTGATTTGCAGCTTCATTGCTGTGTTTTATAGTGTCGCATATTATTTAGTAAACAAAGGCATAGGGTTAAGAAGTTGAACGAATTGGGTAATTCTCGTAAGGTTGTTTCAAATCAAGTTGGGCTTAACGAACAGCTTGAAACGGTAGTACGAAAGCATTTAACAACTGACTTTCAAAAACCATATCAAGAGCACACGTTAACTGCATTTAATGCGTTAGCACAGCAATTAGCAGGCGATAGCCGGCCGATTATTTTTGACTCTTGTTGTGGTGTTGGTGAAAGCACGGTGAAAATTGCGCAAATGCATCCTGACGCGGTGGTGATTGGCTTAGATAAGTCAGCTCATCGTTTGGCTAAAACGCCGATCAGCTTGCCTGACAATGCGGTATTGTTACAAGTTGATTTGAATGACTTTTGGCGTTTAGCGGTAGAAGCTGGCTGGCAGCTAAGTCATCATTACTTACTCTATCCAAACCCCTGGCCAAAAGCGAAGCACTTTCAACGTCGTTGGCATGGCAGTTCGGTGTTCCCTTACATTCTCAAGCTTGGCGGTAAGTTAGAGGTACGCAGTAATTGGCAAACCTATGTTGATGAGTTTGCGGCATCGTTAGGGATCGCAGGTTTTGAAACTAAAGTCGAGCAATATCAAAGTGAGGAAGCAATTACGCCATTTGAGCGAAAATATTGGGCCAGTGGTCAGGATTCTTGGCGGTTACAGCTGCATTTGTAATTTTTCATAGGCAATAAAAAAGGACGAGTTATCGTCCTTTTTTATGCATCGTAAAGCTGACAGTTTATGCAACTTGGATAGGAACGTCTTTACTCGTGCGCACTATGTTATTTTGCGCATCTAGGTAAACTAAGCTTGGCTTATGTTGCTTAATTTCAGCATCGTCCATTGAAGCGTAAGTACAAATGATCACGCGATCACCTACTGCTGCCATACGGGCTGCTGCGCCATTAACTGAAATGATCTTCGAGCCACGCTCACCGACGATGGCGTAAGTTGAAAAACGCGCACCATTTTCGATGTTATAAATTTCAATTTTTTCGTACTCAAGAATACCGGCCGCTTCCATAAAATCTTGGTCGATAGCACATGAGCCCTCATAATTAAGCTCTGCGTGAGTCACACGCGCTTGATGCAGTTTGCCTGTTAACATTACCTTTTGCATGGCAATTTTTTCTCCGTGTTCAACTCAAATGAATTAGGGCCTATTTGAGCGGTGCAATATAAAATAAATTGTCTAAGGGTGCAAATTTACTGTGCGATTATCAATCAACCTTGCCTTGCCTAAAAAGGCTGCCATCAGTATTACAGCTGTGTTACTTGTGGCGGACAGTGGCAGCAAAGAATCAGCATCGACAATATCAATTTGATCTGTTTTAAACCCTTTAGCATCGAGTTGCTTGCTAAATTCGTTGACTAACCCTGACACATCTCGCTCACCTGCCGTTATTTTATCAGCAATGGCCTGCATAACTTGATGTAAATAGGGCGCTATCGCTAATTCTTCAGGAGTAAGGTAACCATTGCGCGAGCTAAGGGCTAAGCCAGACTCGGCGCGGACTGTCGGCACGCCGATAATTTCAATTGGCAAAGCAAGATCGGTGGTCATTTTTCGGATCAAAGCCAGTTGTTGGAAATCTTTTTCGCCAAAACAGGCTACATCCGGCTGGACGATATTAAACAATTTGGTAACCACAGTGCTAACACCGCGAAAATGGCCTGGCCTGAGGGCGCCTTCTAGCAATTCTGATATACCTGGCACGTGCACATAAGTATGCTTTTCCATGCCTTGTGGGTATATAACTTCTGGCGTTGGCGTAAAGAGCAAATCGGCGTGGTTAGCCACTAACAACTGCGCATCTTGATCTAGGGTTCTCGGGTAGGCTTGTAAATCTGTGGCATTATCAAATTGCATCGGATTAACAAAAATACTCACAACTACTTTGTCAGCGTGTTGTTTCGCTGTGTTCACTAAGGTGAGATGACCTTGATGCAGGTTTCCCATAGTGGGTACAAACGCAACTGTTAGCCCTTGTTGGCGCCACTCGTTTACCGTGGCGCGAATTTGCTCGATATTATGGGTGATGTCCATGTATTAATGCCTAATAAAAACTGTGCTCTTGAGCGGGGAACTCACCACTTTCAACTTGGCTTTTGTACAAAGCCACGGCTTTTCTAATATCGCCAGTTTCAGTGAGAAAGTTCTTTGAAAACTTAGGGCAAAAGCCTGCTGAAATACCAAACGCATCATGCATCACGAGAATTTGTCCATCGGTAACGTTGCCCGCACCGATACCAATAACGGGAATGCTCAGAGCTTGAGTAATTTTTTCAGCAACGGGAACCGGTACACACTCAAGTACGAGTAATTGTATGCCTGCTGCTTCTAGTGCTAATGCGTCTTGCAACAGCTGTTCGGCTTGTTCTTCGTCACGCCCTTGTATTTTATAACCGCCAAACACATTCACCGATTGTGGCGTTAATCCCAAGTGACCACAAACAGGTACACCACGCTGGGTAAGACCGGTAACGGTTTCAGTTAACCATTGTCCACCTTCAAGCTTAACCATATGGGCACCCGCGCGCATAAGTTGCGCTGAGCTAGCATAAGTTTGCTCTGGGCTTGAGTAAGTCATAAAGGGTAAGTCAGCAACCACTAACGCTTTTTCTGCACCCGCTTTAACGGCACGCGTGTGATAACAAATATCGTCAATGGTGACGGGTAAAGTAGAGTCATGCCCTTGAAGTACCATCCCAAGAGAATCACCAATCAGTAATACCTGAATGCCTGCTTGATCAAATAGGCTCGCAAAGCTGGCATCATAGGCGGTAATGCAGGTGATTTTTTGCTGCTCTTGCTTCATTTTCAATAGGCGGGATGCGGATATTTTACTCATCTTGTCTCCATTACGCTCAGCCAGGATAAAAGCTAACTGGTCTGATAGATTTCTAAGCCATTTCTGTCACATTGAGCAGCAAGGCTGATTAGACTTGCGCCACATGGTAGCATAAGCTGCGGCGCTATCTCTAAAAGGGGGTATATTACAAACTCTCGCTGTTTCATGCCATAGTGCGGCACTGTTAAACGCGCGTTATTAATGTTTTCTTGACCATACAACAGAATATCGAGGTCTAGGGTGCGAGGGCCCCAGCGTTCATTTTTACGCTCGCGACCGTGTTCTAGCTCAATTTTTTGCAGTAAATCCAGCAAGGCAAGAGGGGGAAGTTCGGTTTCTAGTGCGATAACGCCATTAATATAGTCGGGTTGATCTTGCGGTCCCATTGGCGCGCTGCGATACAAGCTAGAAACAGCCGTAATGTTTAGCTCTGCAGTTTGTTTAAGCACGGCTATGGCGGACTGGGCTTTGCTCACGGGATCGCCCTGATTACTGCCCAGAGCGATATAGCAAAGTTTGGTCGCGCGGGTCATGATGATGTTGGCCTAGGCTTTTTTTTGTAATAACGACGTTTTTTAGTCGCAGGTTTACTTAATTTAGCCACCATCGAGCGTTTGCCGTCTTCATCTTGCTCTTGGAAATCGGTCCACCATTCAAATAGCTCAACCAACTCACCACCTTCGTTGTCGGCACGAAGTTGTAAGAAATCGTAGGCAGCACGAAATTTAGGATGATGGAAGATGCGGTAAGCATGTTTGCCATAACGCTTTGACATCCGCGTTTGCAATACCCAAATATCCCGCATGGTCGAGGTAAAGCGTTTTGGTATTGCCACACTTTTCACTTGGAAATCGAGTACTTCGTTCATTGCCATTAAAAACGCGTCGTTAAATGGCAGACCACTTTCAGTTAAAATTTCTTGGGTCTTTTGTTCGACTGGATACCATAAGATAGCGGCATACAAGAATGCAGGCGTGACGCGTTTGTCGGCTTTAATTCGCTCATCAGTGTTGGCCAGTGCCGCGTGGATCAGTGCTTCTGACTTAGGATCGTCACCATTAACAAAAGATACTGGGTAAAGCTGTTGTAATAGCTGGTATTGCTGCAGCATTTTATAAGTTGCTAAACCTTGGCCTGATAACATCAGCTTTAAGCTTTCTTCAAATAAACGGGCAGGTGGAATATCTTTCAATAGCGGAGCTAATTTTGTAATGGGGGCTTTGGTTCGCTCACTAATTTCCATCTGTAGTTTTACCGCAAAGCGCACTGCGCGCAGCATGCGTACGGGGTCTTCACGATAGCGAGTTTCAGGATCGCCAATTAATTCAATGCGGCGACATTCAAGATCGTCTAGGCCATGACAAAAATCACGTAGTGAGAAGTCGGCTATATCATAGTAAAGCGCATTAACGGTGAAATCACGGCGCTCAGCATCTTCTTCTATTGAGCCATATACGTTGTCACGTAGCAGCATGCCTTCTTGAGATTGAGAAGAAGTATTCTTTTCCGTTTCTTCGTCACTGTGATGGCCGCGTAAGGTCGCCACTTCAATAATGTCGCGGCCAAATAGTATATGGGCTAGACGAAAGCGACGACCGACTAAGCGGCAGTTTCTAAATAATTTTTTAACCTGTTCCGGTGTTGCATCGGTTGCGATATCAAAATCTTTTGGTTTTAACCCGAGTAATAAGTCGCGAACACCGCCACCAACTAGGTAAGCTTTGTGGCCAGATTTATGTAAGCGATACAATACTTTCAATGCATTCTCACTGATGTCATTGCGTGAAATGCTGTGTTCACTGCGATGAATAGAGGTGCTATTGGTCACAGGCACACTTGCCTTTACCTTTGCTTCTTTTGGCGTGACAGGTTTGGTTGTAGTTGGGGTGTTTGCTGACGCAGCTGGAGTTGTGCGCGGTTGAGATTTTTTACCCAACACTTTTTTGCAAAATTCTTTTATACGCTTAATGGTCTATGTCCTCTAGATCGCGCTGATATTTTAGGCGCCTATAATATGCAAGGGTTAAGTTAAACACAACTTAACTCCGTATTTGTTCAGTATTCGCTTGGCATATTTACAACATTCGTGCAGTTCTTTTTATGCAAGCAACCTTAAGTTGGCTTATTAACTGAGTATTATTTCATCTTGGTGCGCAACTTTATCCAACGACCAATGAGCAATCGCCCAATCTAGCAGGGTTTGTTGACCACTTGATTGCAGTTCTGGTGGTGGTTGTTGGCCAAGAAATGCAAGCGCTTGCCAAGTTGTTAAGGTTACATCTAAGTCTGAAATGGCTGGTGCGTGATTCTGTTTCGACAGTTTAAAGCCTGGTTTTGTTACTGCTAAAGGTAAATGTACATAGTCAGGCACGGGCGCATTAAGTTGTTGCATTAAGCCAATTTGTCTTGCTGTTGGCAGCAGTAAGTCTGCGCCTCTGACAACTTCGGTAATGCCTTGCTGAATGTCGTCTAAAGTAACCGCTAAGTTATAGGCAAACAAACCATCTTTACGCTTAATAATAAAATCTTCCGTTGCCATGTTGTGCGGAATCGTCACTTCACCTTGTAATTTATCATTAAACGCGGTGATGCCCTTATCGGCTTGCAAGCGAATAGCGTGTCCTTTAGCGCCTAGGCCAAGGTGGCGACAATGGCCCAAATATAGACCACCTTGTTGTTTAATCTGCGCTCGGGTGCATTGGCAAGCGTAACATAAGCCCCGTTGCTTTAGCTCTGCTATCACATCCTCGTAGTAGTCAGACTGCTGGCTTTGATACCGTACTTCTTGATCCCAATGTAAGCCATATTGTTCTAAACTCCGCAAAATGGCTTGATCTGCGCCAGCTACTTCACGCGGTGGATCGATATCTTCTATCCGCACCAACCAAGTGCCTTGCTGTGACTTGGCTTGTAAATAGCTACCGAGAGCAGCAATCAGTGAACCAAAATGCAACGGCCCTGAAGGGCTAGGGGCAAAGCGGCCAATATAGTGATTTGGGACGCAGTGTGGGGTTGGGGGGGTCATTAGAAGTATTTATACACGCATTAAAGTGAACAAAAGGGGCCGAAGCCCCTTCAATTTCAACTAAGGGGGAATTAACCCACCAATTGACGTTCTTTGATTTCTGCAAGGGTCTTACAATCAATACATTGATCGGCTGTCGGTCTTGCTTCTAAACGGCGGATGCCAATTTCGATGCCACAGCTGTCGCAGTAACCGAAGTCGCCATCTTCAATTTTTTGCAACGTTTTCTCAATTTTCTTGATCAACTTACGTTCACGGTCACGAGCACGTAATTCAAGACTGAACTCTTCTTCTTGTGCTGCGCGGTCTACTGGATCAGGAAAGTTAGCCGCTTCATCTTTCATATGGCCAACAGTGCGGTCCACTTCTTGTCTTAACTGGTTGCGCCAAGCTTCTAGAATGACTTTAAAGTGCTCAAGTTGAGCGTCATTCATGTATTCTTCGCCAGGCTTTTCCTTATAAGGTTCAAGCCCAGCAATAGCTAATACGCCCAGTGTTTTTTTAGCCTTGCCTTCTGGCATGACGTTTCTCCTTTTTCACACTTAACTAGTGATGGAAGCAAAAATAAGGCGGCTATCTATAGCAAAATAGCTGACTTGGATCAATTGCAATTTATATTTATTTGCTCAAGCTACAATTAATCCTAGGTTTTACTGCCAATTACACATGACGAACTCATCAATCTTGTTGGTTATTTAACCAAACTAGTTTTTTATTAAGATAAAGCTCTGTGGCAGAGAGTTCAGCCTGATAGACTAATATTTCTACGCCAGCCAGCTGTGCTTCATTGATCAACTGATTATAGATGGGATCTATTTGTTTTGCCGCACTGACGGTTTTTATCCCTGAATGCATTACTGCAAATAGCAGCACTGCACGTGCGCCAGTTTGTTTGATGGCCATCAGCTCCCTTAGATGTTTTTGTCCGCGCGGCGTCTTAGTATCTGGGAACCAGCCGTTTTCTTGATCCAATAAGGTGACGCTTTTTACTTCCACATAGCAATCTGCTAGCTCATCATCGTTTAGTAGAAAGTCAATACGGCTATTCTCATCGCCATATTTCACTTCTGCTTGAATGGTTGAATATTGCGCGAGTTCGGGAATGCGCTGTTCAAGCAACGCTTGCTTTACAATTTGGTTCGCTCTTTGGGTGTTTACACAAATAAGCTGGCCAGTTTGGGTTTGGCTTAACTCCCAGCTATAAGCATATTTTCTTTTACTGTTGTCAGAATAACTTAGCCAAATAGTGTCACCTGGCGAACCACAGTTAGTCATGGCTCCTGTATTAGCAATGTGTACCGTGACTTCGCGGCCATCTTCTAGTATGACATCGGCTAAAAAACGTTTGTAGCGCTTAACTAATGTGGCGGCTTGTAATGGCGGGGTAAATTGCATGTATGCTCCACTGGCGATGGTAGATGGCAGGCAGGGTAAAGATCTTTCGTTATTGAGGCAATTTTTTTAAAGAGATAAATAAAATAGAGGGCGGGTTAGAGTTTTTAGTCAAGGGCGCTTGCGTTAAGATAGTGCCAGCTATTATCTAACTGCGGTCGTTGTTGTGTTGCCCATAGAAAGTATATTTCCAGTCTTACAGTCTAGCTTATCTAGTCATCAGCAAATTATATTACAAGCGCCAACGGGGGCGGGGAAGTCGACAGCATTACCTTTATTCTTATTAAATCTTACGTCCCATGTTCAAGGTAAAATTATCTTGTTAGAGCCTCGTCGGCTTGCAGCAAAAAATATTGCTTATTACCTGGCTGAGCAGCTTAATGAAGAAGTCGGTGATTCAGTGGGTTATAGAATGCGTGGTGAAACGGTTGTATCAAAGCATACGCGTTTAGAAATTGTCACCGAAGGTGTGCTCACTCGAATGCTACAGACAGATCCTGAACTGACTGGGATAGGGATGGTGATCTTTGATGAGTTCCACGAGCGTAACTTACAGGCAGACCTAGGTTTAGCGTTATGCTTGGATGTACAAGCTGGATTACGTGACGATCTACATATATTAGTGATGTCAGCGACATTGGATAACCAACCCCTTACTGAGTTAATGCCTGACGCTAAGGTGTTAACTTGTGAAGGTCGTATGTATCCGGTTGAGCTTCATTACCGGAGCCCGAAAAACCAGTATATAGAGCAAGATTTAGCGCTGTTGATCAAACAGATCGTTGCCAATGAAAGCGGTAATATTTTGGTTTTTTTAGCGGGTAAAAAAGAAATTGTTAACCTCGCTAAATTGTTACAGCAGCAAGAATGGCAAGATGTGAATATTTGCCCTCTTTATGGAGCGATGCCTCTCAATGAACAACGTCTTGCGATTGCTGAGCCACCAGCGGGTAAGCGTAAAATTGTGCTTGCTACTAATATCGCAGAAACCAGTTTAACCATTGCCGGCATCAGTGTAGTGGTGGACTCGATGCGCGAGCGGCGCTTAAAACTTGATCACAAAACCGGCATTGGCACCTTAACCACACGTTTGATTAGTCAAGCGGCTGCTACACAGCGTATGGGGCGAGCAGGGCGGATTCAAGCAGGTAGTTGTTATCGACTGATCAATAAAGAAATGTATGCGAGTTTAGAGCAATACAGTTTACCTGATATTATGGTGGCTGATTTGAGCGCTCTGGTGTTAGAGCTAGCGGGTTGGGGCGTGCAGCAAGCAAATGCGCTATCTTGGTTGACTTTACCGCCTGAGCGCAATTGGCAGCAAGCCGTTAACATACTCAATCAACTTGGCGCCCTCACGCCAGCGGGCCAGTTAACGGCTCATGGTCAAGCCATGTTAGCTTTTTCTGGCTCGCCGCGCGAAGCACATATGTTATTGGCCGCTAAGGAATTAGAGCAACAATTTAATCTGGTTGGCTTTACTGCGTTAGCAGCAAAATTAGCGGTTTTATTAAACCAGCAGCAAAGGGAATTTGATTTATCCCGCGCAGTGGAATCAAAGTTTAATAGGGTCGACCAGCAGCAGTATCTGCAAACCTTGAACAAGTTAGATTTAGTCCCCCCTGCGGCTTTACCCGTGGCATTAACAGGCCTGGCTTTGGTGCTGGCTTATCCTGATCGCATTGCTCGTAAGCGAGCGGGGACGAATAGTGACAATTGGCTACTTAGTTCAGGTTTGGGCGTGAAACTTTTTTCCGAGCAAAGCTTGTTTAATCATGAGTGGTTGGTGATCCCGCAACTTGGCGGTGTTGGCAAACAACAAGCGTTACAGGCTTTTACGGCTGCTCCTCTTGAGCTGTCAACCCTCAAGCAATATCAGCCACATTTATTCAACACGCATCAAGAGGTGTGTTGGGACAGCAGTAGTAATAAGGTAAAAGGAACGAAGCAGGAGCGTGTAGGGTCGATTGTATTAAGCAGTCAACCGCTGACAAAAATCAACGCTGAGCAGCGCTCCCAAGCATTGCTGCAAGGTATACTCGCTTTGCCCGAATTGCCGTTAAGCAAGGCTGCGTTAGCTTATATCGGGCTGGTTGAATATGCGCGGGGATTAATGCCTGAATTAGCGCTGCCAGTGCTCAATCAAGACAGCTTACGTCAGAATATTGATGCTTGGTTAGCACCTTATATCACGGAGCTCACCAGCTTAGAGCAAGTGAAAAAATTGGACATGTTAAACCTGATTAAACAAAGGTTAACTTGGCCACAACAACAAGCTTTGGCAGACTACTTTCCGCACAGTTACACTACGCCAGCTGGCTCCACGGTAAAAATAGAGTATGAGGGAAATAAGCCCCCTGCTATAGCGGTAAAAATGCAGCATATGTTTGGCTTAAGTGACACCCCAAAAATAGCCAATGGTCGTGCTGCAATCACAATTCTGTTATTGTCTCCGGCGGGTCGACCTCTGCAAACTACTCAAGACTTAGCGGGCTTTTGGCAAGGCAGTTATAAAGACGTGCAAAAAGAAATGAAAGGACGCTATCCCAAGCATTATTGGCCTGATGATCCTCGTTCCGCGCAGGCGACTACTAAAACCAAAAAATTCATGAATTCAGAGCAGTAATATGGCTACTCCAAAAAAAACAACGCTTCGAGCGCCGCGTAAGCGCAGTAAAAAAAAGCCAAAATCGAAATTTAATCGACAAAATATTTTTGCATGGTTTTGGAAAACAGGGCTTAAATTCAGTCTAGTGATGTTTGCTGGTGTGCTGATTTATGGCATTTATCTTGATAGCAAAATACGTACTCGAATGGATGGCCAACTGTGGCAACTTCCGGCGCAAGTCTATGCGCGCCCGTTAACCTTGTATCCCGGCATGGCGCTCGATAAAAGTGAAATGATCGCCGAGCTTAAGTTACTTAATTATCGCTATGTGCAATCACCGCGTCGAGCAGGGGAATATGCTCAATCAAAAACACGCATTGAGGTTGTGCGTCGTGGTTTTGTATTTAAAGATGGGCCGGAACCAGAAAAACGCATTTTGATTGAATTCAACGGCGCCACGGTGAGCACCATTACCTTAGTCGAAACTGGTCAAAAGCTTGGCTATGTTAGGCTTGAGCCATTGTTAATTGATCGTATTGGCACCAATAATGCCGAAGACCGCATGATGGTCACGCTAGATAAAATGCCTGATTTATTAATTGAAACCTTAATGCTGGTTGAAGATCGCGACTTTTATCAACATCAAGGCGTTTCTGTGATGGCCATTTTACGTGCCATGGTGGCTAATGTTCGAGCGGGGCAAACGGTGCAAGGCGGTAGTACTCTTACTCAACAGTTAGCCAAAAATATCTTTTTAACACGTCAGCGTTCATTGCTACGCAAAGCTCAAGAAGCTTATATGGCACTAATCATTGATTTTCGTTATGACAAAAATCGTATTCTTGAGGCGTATCTAAATGAGGTTTACCTCGGTCAAAATGGCGCCAATGGTATTTATGGCTTTGGCTTAGCAAGTCATTTCTACTTTGGTCGTCCTGTGTCTGAGTTATCTGCCGGCCAAATTGCGCATCTAGTGGCATTGGTTAAAGGCCCTTCTTACTATGACCCGTGGCGCGCACCTGAGCGTTCACTCGCAAGGCGAGACCTTGTACTTAAGCTAATGGCTGATAATGACTTAATTGAGCGCCATGAATATGATGTTGCTTCTTCGGCGGATATTGGTGTGATTAAACGCGGCGCGATGGGTAAGCAAACGGCGCCAGCATTTTTATCTTTAGTGCGGCGTGAACTGGAAGAAAAAGTGGGCGGCACAGACGTGATTCAATCTGGGGTGCGGGTTTTTACTTCTCTTGATCCTGTGGCGCAAGCCAGTGCTGAAAATGCTTTAGCCCAAGGTTTAACAGATATAGAAAAGGCGCGTAAGTTATCGGGACTTGAAGGGGCGATAGTCGTTTCAGACAAACGCAAAGCGGAGTTGATTGCGGTTGTGGGTGGCCGAGATGTGAAATATGCCGGATTTAACCGTGCCATGGATGCGGTGAGGCCGATAGGATCATTAGTAAAACCTGCCGTTTACGTTACTGCACTTGAGGGAGATTATAATCTTGCCTCTATCTTAAAAGATAAGCCGATTAAATTAAAAAATAAGTCTGGCAGCGTTTGGGTACCAAAAAACTATGATAAGAAATATCGCGGCAGCGTGTCGTTGCATGACTCTCTGAGTTCATCACTGAATATTCCGACTGTTAATCTTGGTGTAGCTGTTGGCTTAGATAACGTAGTGAAGACCTTAAATAAGATGGGCTTAGATAAAGCTGTTAAACCTTATCCTTCTTTGGTGCTCGGCAGTGTTTCAATGTCGCCTATGGCGGTTAACCAAATTTATCAAACTTTAGTTAGTCAAGGTCTCTACCAACCTCTTGTCACCATTCGAGCGGTTACAGACGGTGCCGGAAAGGTGATCTATGAAAAAAATGAGCGTGCTAAACGGGTACTTGATAAAGCTGCCAGCTATCTTACCTTGTACAATCTTGAGGAAGTGACACAAACCGGCACCGCCAAAAGCTTAACCTGGCGTGTACCTAAAGTGAAATTGGGCGGTAAAACGGGCACCACTGATGAGCTGAGAGACAGCTGGTTTGTGGGCTGGGATGACAGAGACCTTGTTTCTGTTTGGGTTGGCCGTGATGATAATAAACCCGCTGGGCTAACGGGATCGAGTGGTGCGGTGCCTGTATTTGCTTCTTACATGAAACAAAGACAAGGCAAGAGTAGCCAATTAGAAATGCCAGACAATGTCGTGATGGGGCGGTTCATTGCTAAAACAGGTCAATTAGTCAATGATACATGTGACAACGTGATTAAATTACCTGTTAAAAAAACGCAACTAGTATCACAAAAAGGCTGTACTAAACAAAATATCAAAGAGATTCCTAGTTGGTTAAGTAGAATTTTTGGTTAATCTCCTTATAATTAATTTACTTAGGGATGTTATTAACAATAAAAATATGGCAGGAACAGCAATGAATAAAAAAATACTTTTAGCCTCAGCGGTAAGCGCAGCGCTATTAACTTCTGGCTGTGCGACTAACGAAGAGCATAGCCCTAACAGCGAAGCTGCTCATCCAGCAATTTGTGCCATTGTTGGTGGTGGTCTTGGTGCTCTAGTTGCTGCCGGTGCTGATGCATCTGGTGCAATGGGGGCGGCATCAGTAATGACAGCCGCTATTGCTGCGGGATTATGTTATGACCCGGATACTGATCTTGACGGCGTGCCAAATAGTAAAGATGAATGTCCTGACACGCCTGCTGGCGATGTTGTTGACGAAGTTGGTTGCTCGGTGAAAGTTGAAGAAGAAGTAATGGAAGAAGTTGCTTTCTTCGTTCCTTCACAGTGTAAGAATTACGTACAAGCTGTTGATGGCCGCGTTGTTGGTTTTACCCCGTTAAAATTTGCATTTGATAATTACGAATTAAGTCGTGGTATGAAACACCACATGAGCTGTGTAGCCGATGCGATTAGCCAAAATGGCTTGAACGTTGAACTACAAGGTAACACTGATAGCTCAGGTACCGAGCGTTACAACATGTGGTTAGGTGGCAAGCGTGCAGAAGCTGCGTACAACTACATGACTTCTGTTGGTACTGACGCGTCAGCGTTAAGCACTAAGAGCTTAGGTGAAAGTAACCCAGCTTCAAGCAACGATACATCAGAAGGTATGGCGGATAACCGTCGTGTTGATTTTGTTATGAAATAATAGTCACCTTCATTAGTAAAAACCGCCAGATGGCGGTTTTTTTATGCCTAAAATATTATTTGAAGCGACTAGCTTCAAGTTAGGGAATTATAAGCGCGCTTTCATCACTAAAAACGACATTCTGCTGCGCTCGGCTTGTACAGAACTAAGATAATATGGCAAAGCAAAATAGTATTTTTAGTAGTGCTCTACATATTGTGATATTGGTTGAACTTATGTCTCTATGCCGTTTACGAACGATTATCTCTTCACAATATATGGCGGCCTATTTTTACTCGCTGTTTAAACTAGCCCTTGTTCCCCTGAGCCTTGTAATTACTAAATAACCTGAGTACTTCTGGATAAGCAAGACAGCTATTTCTTGCAAAAACACGGTAAATAGACCCAAGCAAGACCTAGAGAATAACGGTGAACTTTGTTTCTTGAGATTGTTCGGGTATACATCTCTTTACGCTTTACGCTTTACGCTTGCATCCCTGAACATGAAATTTCGCAGTAAAATTACTGTATCCGCTCGTAATTGGCTTAAGCAAAACTGAGGCTAAATACAGTTTTCTTGAAGCCATCCCTAGTGCTAATAAATAATCATTCACTACCATCTTGACGACTTAATTGAGAAGTCTCGTGCCAAAATTGAATTATTTTATGATTGAGCATTGTCATGATAGCGCTATCTTTTTTGTTTTCATTTTTAATTTAAACAATGCCTTACATTTTTTATTGGCGTTTTTGACGTGAATTTTTAACGTTTTTGACGTTTATTTTCGGTTGCTTAACGTAATTTACGCAAAGTTTTGTGGTTTTTTTAGGCAGAAATTTGTTATCTTTGCCATGCAGTCTTTTGAAGCGTTATTTTATTAGCTGTTGTGAATTTAGTGGTTGTAAGATGATTGCACCTCATCTTACATAAATTACCCACAGCAAGGATCGCAGTGGTAGCCCTACCAAGGGTAGATAAACGTGGATATTTACAAAGAGCCATTTCCTTTCCTTTGTAATGGTTTGTTAGTAGGGAGCTAGTTTAGCTCCCTTTTTTTTGCTCTGAAATTTGGCTAGACAGCCTAGTTGGTAGTGGCTTATCAGGCGTATTCCTCGCCTGTTACTATTTAATCACGGCAGATAAGCATGCTTTAGTAGGTGTCGCGCAGGTGGGTACAGGATAGAGAGGCCACTATCTCTGCTCGACTGAGCGCTTGTTCTGATTGAAAAAATATCTCTTTTGGCTGGTTGGGCAATAGGGTTAGGCTATTATCACTGAACTTTCCAGGTAATGCTGAGCTTAACTGCACAAAGAAAGCAGGGGAATCTGCTGTTAGCGTTAGGATAAAGCCATTGTCCATCTCACTCACGCACCATTCTACCTTGGCTTGCTCAAGCTCGCAGGCTTTCCACGGTACATTAATATAATCATTTTCAAGTACAATTTGGTGATTACTTGCCTCTGTTAATTTAACGTGCCAAAAATGTTGATTGTCTTCTTCATTTGGTAGCGAGTGAATAACCACACTTTGATCTTTTGGGCTGACAACGTCTAACTCAACTGTTTCTATTACGTCACCTGCAAAGTTGTATTTAACCAGTTCTCCATGGTATTTGGTATCGCTATCAAGATCGCTTATCAGCATCACATTCAACAGTTTCCCTTGTGGCACAAAGGTAACAAGGTTTGGTGCAAAAAAGCGTTTAGCGTGATAATGCAACTGCTTCCATTGGCCGGTATATTCAATACTGGACCAAGATGCTACCGGCCAAACATCATTAAGTTGCCAGTATAATATGCCCATACAAACAGGCTTGGTTGAACGCCAATATTCAGATGCTGTTTTAATAGCTAACGCTTGCTGCACTTGGCTTAAGTAGAGGAAATTCTCAAATCCTTGCGGGAATCGAAACAGGCGGGTAAACATTTCAATAATTTTAGAGTTGCCACCATTGTTGCGTTGGTGCCACTCCATCACTGGTGAAGTAATGTTCCATTGCGACTCTTCAGCATAGGTTTTTACCGTGCTAATTGAAGGAAATGACTGGTAACCAAACTCTGAACAGAATCGAGGGTTTACCTCACGATAAGCAGAGAACGATTTACCACTGTGCCATACGTCCCAAAAATGCATGTCACCCTTATTATCATCGTGCCATGCATCACCAAAATCTAACTCACCATTACAAGGGGAGCTGGGCCAAAAACGACGGCTCGGATCAAGCAGCTCGACCTTATGATCTAACGCTCGGTTTAATCGATCGTAGTTGACTGTATATTTCTGGCGGTTTTCTCGTGATTCGGGATACCAGCCAATTGAACCTATGACCTCGTTATCACCGCACCATAAAGCAATACAGCTATGGTGTTGAAGGCGCTTGAGTTGGTGGTTTAGTTCTCCCTCAACATCGGCAATAAATTCAGGTGTTGATGGATACTGGGCACACGCAAACATTAAATCTTGCCAAACCAATAAACCTTTTTGGTCGCACAGTTGATAAAAGGTATCAGATTCATAAATACCGCCACCCCAGACCCGGAGCATGTTCATATTAGCGGCGACGGCATCACTTAGTAATTGATCAACCTTTTCCACAGTGGCCTTACTAGGCATTGCATCAGCTGGGATCCAGTTGGCTCCCTTGCAAACAATATTTCGTCCATTCACTCTAAATAGCATACTTGAGCCTATTTCATCGGGCTCAGTTATCAGCTCTAATTCTCGTAAGCCAATTTGTTGCTGGATAATTTGATTAGCAACGGTGACAGTTAAATCATAAAGGGGCTGTTCGCCGTACCCTGCAGGCCACCAACGTTGCGGATCAGTAATAACAACATCGAACTTTATCGTGTGTAATCCTTCGTTTACCGTTACCGTTTTCTCAACCTGTTGCTCGCCTAATTGCAAAATAAACGTATGCGTGTCTTCACGATAAGCAAAATACTCAACATCAATGGATAATTGGCAACTATCTTCAGTGAAAACTTGCGTGTTCTCAACATAGCGCAAACTGATATTGTCGATGGGTTTAATCAGTGGTTTTTCGTATAAGCCTGCAACCAATAAACAAATGCCCCAGTCCCAACCGGCATGACACTGGGCTTTACGCACTGTGTTCATGTGTGGAACTTGATTATTACCCACAGCCCAAGGCACTGGAAAAGGAAGTTTTTCAGCTCGCTCTGCTGCGATGTTAGCAACAGGGTGGAACAAGATCTCTATTTCATTTTCACCTAAGGTAACCACAGGCTTGATATTGATAATATGACGTTGGAACTGATTACTGGCTTGATAAATTACTTGTTGATTTATCGACACAGTGGCAATGGTATCGAGGGACTCAAGCCATAATTCGAGAGCAGCTTGGTTAAGCTCTGATTCCGAGATAAAAAACGAACGTTTAATTTGCCAAGGTGTCTGTGCCACCCATTGCACTTGGCTCTCATTTTTACTGACATATGGATCTGGGATCTCGTTAGCTAGCAACAAAGCACTATGTATATCGCCTGGAATGCCTATGTCACATGAAATGTTACGTGAAGAGTCGGAAGATAAGCACCAAGTGCCTGCAAGAGTGATGTTACGTTTCATTCAGCCAGCCTTTCTAAATTACTGATTCATGATATGAACATATCAGAATTGATGGTTTATTCTGGATTCAGTGTCATATTTTCACTGTTGTAATGCAAATTAATGAAAACAAGGGTAATGATAGGGGTTTACCCTCAGTTTTAAGTGGTATTTGTTTTAGCTGTAAAACGTCGCGTTAGGAGGGGAGTGTATCGCGTGTTAAGGAATCGCTAAATTGCCCCACAATTAAGCAGGGCAACAAAGCTTAGTTTGCGTTACAGTGCTTTAAAGCAGTGTGCTGCAGCAGCGATGGTTTTGTCTAAATCTTCTTGGCTATGGGCTAACGATAAAAATCCGGCCTCATAAGCGGAAGGGGCAAGGTAAACCCCTTGTTCTAACATTAAATGGTAGAACGTCTTAAAGCGCTCGATATCACATTGCGTGACTTGCTCATAACGGGTGATTTTTTCCTTGGCAGTGAAGAAAAAGCCAAACATACCGCCAACGTAATTAATTGCTAATGGAATGCCTGCTTCATCTGCAGCTTGTTTAAGCCCTTTGGCTAAGTATTCTGTTTTTTCACTTAAACGCTGATACACACCTGGTTCACACAAAGCATTTAATGCCGCTAAACCTGCACTCATTGCTACAGGGTTACCCGATAACGTACCCGCTTGGTAAACAGGGCCCGTTGGCGCGATGTGATCCATTACCACTTTTTTGCCGCCAAAAGCGCCAACTGGCATACCGCCACCGATTACTTTGCCAAGTGTTGTCAGATCAGGGACAACATTATAATGGGCTTGTGCGCCGCCAAGGGCAACGCGAAAGCCAGTCATTACTTCATCAATGATCAGTAAGGCGCCCGTGTTGTCACAGATAGCACGCAGGCCAGATAAAAAGTCAGCATTCGGTGGAATACAGTTCATATTGCCAGCAACAGGCTCAACAATAATACAGGCAATCTCGTCGCCGTATTGGTCGAATAATGCTTCAACAGAAGCGAGGTCGTTAAAGCTAGCGGTTAAAGTATGCTTGGCAAAGTCAGCAGGAATGCCCGGCGAACTTGGTTGGCCCAAGGTTAATGCGCCAGAGCCTGCTTTAACTAATAATGAATCAGCATGGCCATGGTAACAGCCTTCAAATTTCACGATTTTATCGCGACCTGTGTAGCCACGAGCTAGACGAATAGCACTCATAGTCGCTTCGGTACCAGAGCTTACCATGCGCACTTGTTCCATCGATGGTACCAGTTGGCGTACTTTTTCGGCCATTTCAACTTCGATCGCGGTTGGCGCGCCAAAACTTAACCCGTTTTCTACTGCTGCGAGCACAGCCTGTTTAATACGGTCATCATTATGGCCAAGTACCATCGGTCCCCAAGAGCCAACGTAATCTATGTAGTCTTTTCCATCTACATCATATATATAGGCACCATTGGCTTTATCGATAAACAAAGGAGAGCCACCAACACCGTTAAATGCACGTACAGGTGAATTTACGCCGCCCGGGATGACCGTTTTTGCTTGTTCAAATAATTGAGATGACTGGCTCATGTTAGTCCTTGTGACTTCTTCAGAAAATGGTGGGCAATATATCAAAAAAACAAGTTACCTTGCACTGCCGTTGACAATTTATACCATTTCGCAGAGATAAATTTTACAGCGCAAAAAACGGGCTTTTGGTACCATGCTCACGTAATTGGACAAAAAACAAGCGTAAAGGGCTCGTTGGACATTTTATATATAAGCACCTTGAAGTCGTTCGGGTATAAATAAGTGCCATAGACCGAAGAAAATTATAAAAGCACTATAAAATTAAAGAGGTTATCAGCTTGAAAAAGTTAATTCGTTATACTTGGTGGGTGATGTTAGTTGGACTAGGACTCAGTGTTGGCTTCTTAACAGGACAAAAAGGCTATCAAGACACCACCGCCATTATTGAACCTCTACAGTTGAATATCGCGGCGCTCAATGAAAAAAACAATGAGCTTTCTAGTCAGTTAGCGGTCAAAAATACTGCGTTGGAAACTGAGCAAGTCGCATTAGCTGCTATTACACAAAATCTAACGCAAAGCCAAAATGAAATTTTTGAATTGCGTAAAGAGCTGGCTTTTTACCAAAAGGTACTATCGCCTGAACTGATGGTGGGGGGGGTGGCAATTGATTCATTGAACTTCTACGCCAATGAAAACCAAGTGTTACGCTATCGTTTGGTCTTAGTGCAATTGGCTAAAGAAAGAGGCGTGATTAAAGGCTCTTCGACGTTTGAAATCAATGGTGTTAATCAACAACAAGAAACCGTGACATTGCCTTTGGCGGAACTATCCCTTAATAAAACGGCTGATATTCCGTTAGACTTTACTTACTTTCAAGTGATTGAGGGAGAAATCCAGCTACCTGAAGGCATGACAGTGGCAAATGTAAAGCTCACCATTAATCTAGACAGTGATAACAGAGGCAAAGCACAATCTTGGTCAGCTGATTATCTGTGGTCTGAAGTGTATGTGCCACTTCCGGATCCTGTCGTGCTCCCTACAGCTGATTTAACGGTGGCCACGATGCCAGAAGTTACCGCTGAACCGAGTATTAGCCCAAGTATGGAATCCAGTACAGAGCCGAGCGGCAAGCCAACCAATGCGCCAAAGGCTGAAGTAAGCGCAGAGCCACAAAAAGACGCAATGACTACAACCGATCCGACTTAGTGATGGAATGATTTTTTGGACATTTTATTAGCGGCTGTCGATGAATACTTGAACTGTTTACTCAGGTATTAGATAATCGAAGTCAGATAGTGAGCTCAGAGGTTACAGATGTCGACAGATGTTGAAACAGCATTACCCATATATTTTAGTGATGCCGCAGCAAAAAAGGTCAAAGTACTGGCTGCAGAAGAAGAAAACCCAAATTTAAATTTGCGTGTTTATGTAACTGGCGGTGGTTGTTCAGGATTCTCTTATGGCTTTACCTTTGATGAAAAGGTGAACGAAGGTGATACCGTTGTCAGTAACGATGGCGTTTCTATGGTAGTAGATTCTATGAGTTTACAGTACCTAGTGGGCGGTACCGTTGATTACACTGAAGGTTTAGAGGGATCGCGCTTTTTAGTCGACAACCCTAATGCTTCGTCAACTTGTGGTTGTGGTTCAAGCTTCAGTATCTAACCAATCATAACGCTGTTACAAACCACCTTCCTAGGTGGTTTTTTTATGCCTGTAATTTTGTATTGGCATAGCCAAGCTTTTTCCCGCTTTATTTTTCCGCTTTATATTGTGCAAGTTTTACTTTTTTTATTAGATTCCTTTGATTTTAATTTGCTGAGTTGTATTATTCTATTTCATTGTTTTAGCTAGTTATGAGTTCATCAGCCAGTGCTTAATTTATGTTATTCACACTTTCGGTCAGATTGGCAGCCAGCGAATGCAATACCCTATGAAACAGCACAGGGTTAGCCCGCAAAATGTTAAGCACTCACTTTGTGCTTTTGTTTGATGGTTAACACATACAACGGATTAAGCGTGATGAAACGTCACTTATCAGTTTTAAGGAGAAACCATGCTTGGCTTTGCTGCTTTTTCAAATTGGCTTGCAACCAGACCCTATATTATTGCGTTAGTATTAACCTTGCTACTATTTGGCTGGATGTGGTCCGGTCATGCTGCTCAAGAAGAGGCAAAGCACCCAGCCAAAGCCGAGGAAGCTGAAGTGGTCTTACCTAAGGTTCGTATCGCTCGCTTTGTGTCGCAAGATGTGGTGAAAGATTTAACGCTATACGGTCGCAGCGAACCAAACCGACAAGCGATGCTGAGTGCCGAAGTCAGTGGTAAGGTAGTTGAAGTTTTTGCAAAACGTGGTGCATTAGTTAAGCAAGGCGAGCCTATTGTACGTCTTGAAATAAATGATCGAAAAGAGCAGTTAGCACGTGCTAAAGCATTACTTAAGCAACGGGAAATAGAATATAACGGTGCTAAAAAACTGAATGTGCAGGGTTTTCAGGGAAAAGCTCGATTAGCCGAAGCGGAAGCGGCATTGGTTGATGCGCGCGTTTCGGTTACGAGTTTAACCTTGCAAATTGAAAAAACAACAATCAAAGCGCCCTTTACCGGAATTTTAAATACGCGTCTTGTGGAAGTAGGGGACTTTTTAGGTATTGGCGACCCCATTGCCGAAGTATCCGATATTGACCCTATTATTGTGGTTGGTGATGTCACTGAAAAGGATATTTCTCGAATTCATCTCGGCCAAGAAGCATACAGCCGCTTAGTTAATTACGATAATGTAGCGGGTAAAATTAGTTATATTTCGTCAGTTTCTAACCCTGCCACTAACACTTTTCGCATTGAAGTGGCCATTGATAATCCAGACTTAACTTATCTTGCCGGTTTAAGTGCTGAGCTGAGTATTCCACTTGAGAAAGCGTCCGGTATTAAAGTGACGCCAGCGGTGTTAGCTTTAAATGATCATGGCGATCTCGGGGTTAAAACAGTGGTCGATGAACACGTTGTATTTACCCCCATTAAAATTATCAAAGCAGAGCCTGATGGTGTTTGGTTATCCGGCTTCTCTGGTCCAGTAGATGTCATTACCGTTGGCCAAGGTTTTGTCAATCCAGGTGATAAAGTCATCGCTGTAACGGCGGAGGCTGAACGTGGTTAATATGATAGATGCGGCCCTGAGCCGCGCACGCACAGTGGTAATGATGCTGCTGTTGCTGCTGATAGCAGGCTCAGTCACTTACAACAACATTCCTAAAGAGTCTAACCCTGATATTCAAATTCCCTTTCTCTATGTCTCAGTGCATCACGAAGGGATTTCCCCTGAAGATGCGGAACGTTTACTGTTACGCCCCTTAGAGCAAGAGCTTAAAGGTATTGAGGGGATCAAAGAAATGACCTCAATCGCTTTAGCTAGCCATGGCTCTGTCACCATGGAATTTAATGTTGGTATCGACGTAAAAGAAGCATTAGCTGATGTTAGGGAAAAAGTAAGTTTAGCCAAAGCCAAGTTACCGGATGGCACAGATGAGCCAACGATTCATGAAGTAACGTTTGCCAGTATGAATCCGGCGTTGACTGTGCTTATTTCGGGCTCGGCGCCAGAGCGTGCGCTAGTGGGACTTAGCCGGGACTTACAAGATAAAATTGAAAGCATGCGTGAAGTGCTAGAGGTTAAATTACAAGGCGATCGTGAAGACATGATGGAAATTATTGTCGATCCCTTGTTACTTGAAAGTTACAACCTAGACACCAGTGATATTTATCAACTTATTTCACGTAATAACCAAATTGTTGCCGCGGGAGACATGGATAACGGGCAGGGGCGCTTTCCGATAAAAGTCCCTTCTGTTTTTAGCAACCTACAAGATATTTACAGATTGCCCATAAAAGTGGATGGCGATACCGTGGTCACCTTTGCTGATGTGGCCAGTATTCGTCGTACCTTTAAAGATCCTGAATCTTTTGCCCGAGTGAATGGCAAAACCACCTTAGCATTAGAAGTGGTTAAACGCCCTGGTGAAAACATGATTTCCACTGTAGAAAAGGTGCGAGCCTTAGTCGCAGAAGAAAGCAAGCAGTGGCCATCGAATATTAAGGCTGACTTTGCTGGCGACCAATCCAAAGACGTGAAAAACATGCTTGGCGAGCTGCAAGCCAATGTCAGCTCCGCGATTATCTTGGTGGTCATTGTCATTGTCGCTATTTTAGGTGTACGCAGTGCTGCGTTAGTTGGGATATCAATTCCGGGATCGTTTTTAACTGGTATTTTAATCCTCGCCATTTTTGGTATGACCATTAACATCGTAGTGATGTTTTCCTTGATCATGGCAGTTGGCATGCTGGTGGACGGGGCCATCGTTGTGACAGAATACGCCGATCGTGAAATGTCGGAAGGCATTCCCAAGCAGCAAGCCTATCGTTTAGCCGCCAAGCGCATGGCATGGCCCATCACCGCATCTACCGCAACCACCCTTGCTGCCTTTGCTCCGTTGCTATTTTGGCCGGGGATCATGGGCGAGTTCATGAAGTATTTACCGCTTACCTTGATCTGCACGCTATTAGCGTCATTGCTAATGGCACTGGTGTTTGTTCCTGCACTTGGCGGTATTTTTGGTAAAGCACGTCCGGTATCAGAGAAAAATAAGCAAGCGTTACTGCAGGCCGAAACGGGTGATATTTTAACCCTACCGGGATTTACTGGGGTGTATGTTCGCCTACTTAATCGCGCGATAAAATACCCCTTTATGGCCCTAGTCACGGCCTTGGTGACAGCGGTCATTGTTATTTTCCTTTATGGCAATTCTCAATTAGGAGTAACGTTTTTCCCTGATATGGAGCCTCCCGGTTTTAACATCAAGGTTCGCTCGTATGGCGATCTTTCCGTCTATGAAAAAGATACCTTAATGGCTGAAGTAGAAGGCAGAATTCTCGGTATTGAGGACATCGACACCTTAGTGGTTAAAACGGGCAGTGGCGGTAATAACGAAGATGATCTTATCGGAACTATTCGAGTTAATTTACTGGATTGGCAACAGCGACGACCGGCTGATGAAGTCATCGCCGACATTCAGCAGCGCACTGACAATCTTGCTGGTATCACCATGGTGATAAAAAAAGATGAAGGCGGTCCACCATCAGAAAAAGATGTTTCTATTGAAATTAACTCGCGTTTTGCCGAGCTATTAGAGCCTGCCTCTAAGCTGATGCGTGAAAAAATGGTCAACTCGGGTTACTTCGTTAATATCGAAGATAACGGCGATAAACCCGGCATTGAATTTCAGCTAAACGTCAACCGAGCCGATGCCGCACGCTATGGCGCAGATGCAGCGTTAGTCGGCAGCTCTGTACAATTTATTACCTCAGGCTTGAAGCTCGGCGAGTATCGCCCTGATGATGTTGACGATGAGTTGGATATTCGAGTACGTTTTCCTGAGGACAAGCGCAGCCTTGCTCGCCTTGATGAACTCAGAATAAAAACGCCGCAAGGACAAGTTCCGATTACTAACTTTGTAGAATTAAGCCCGGCTCATAAACAGGCGACAATCCATAAAGTGGATGGTAAAAAATCGATCACTATAGGTGCCGATTTAGCCGGAGATTATCAGCTACATGATATTGTCCCTGCGATAGAAGCCGAGCTGGCAAAAATGGACATCGATCCGAGGTTAAGCATTAAAATACGTGGTCAAAATGAGGATGAAGCGGAGTCATCGGCGTTTTTGAGTCAGGCATTTGTTGTTGCTCTATTTGTTATGGCGATTATTTTGGTCACTCAGTTTAATTCTTTTTACCAAGCTGGCCTGATTTTAAGTGCGGTATTGTTCTCAACGGTGGGGGTGTTTTTTGCCCTTTATATCACGCAAAAACCTTTTGGCATTGTCATGTCGGGGATAGGCGTGATTGCCTTGGCTGGGATCGTGGTTAACAACAATATTGTATTGATCGACACTTTCAACTTTCTGCGTGCCAAGGGCATGAACATTAGAGAAGCTATTTTGCGCACTGGAGCGCAGCGTTTACGGCCTGTAATGATGACCACAGTGACAACCGTATTGGGGTTACTGCCAATGGTGTTAGAAACGAATGTTGATATTGTTAATCGAGTCGTGGAGTTTGGCGCGCCAAGTACCCAAATGTGGTCACAGCTGGCGACAGCCATTGCTGGTGGCTTAGCATTTGCAACCATACTTACGTTAGTGCTTACTCCTTGTTTATTGAAATTGGGCGCGAATGTGTCAAGTTTTTTTCATCGCCGTAAAACCAATAGGGTTGAGGCTAATTTGGTGAGTGAAAGCTAACTGGCAAGCACGAGCCACTAAGGTTTAACTGGTGGCGTTTGCAAAGCGATGCTGAGGCATCGCTTTTTTTTCGTGAAAAGATAATATTTTGTGAATGCTTAGGGTAAAATCGCGCCAATTTCCTACTAAAACACCACAAAGCCATGTTAGCCCAATTTGTATATTTTTCAGATTTACTCGGTTCTATCGTTTTTGCTATTTCCGGCGTACTGGTCGCAGGAAGGCTGAAAATGGATCCCATTGGCGTAGTTGTCCTTGCCTCTGTAACCGCTATTGGTGGCGGTACTATTCGCGATATGGCCATTGGCGCGACCCCAGTATTTTGGATCAATGATACTATCTACCTATACGTGATTTTTGCCACGGCTTTTATTAGTATGCTAACAGCCCGTAAGGCACATCGCCTGCCAAGCTTTTTATTGCCAGTACTTGATGCCTTCGGTTTAGCCCTGTTTACCGTGATTGGCGCTGAAAAAGCCCTATCTTATGAACTGCCGGCTGTTGTTGCTGTTGTTATGGGCGTGATCACCGGTGTGGCGGGCGGCATGATCCGCGATGTATTAGCGGGGCAAATACCGTTTGTATTACAAAAAGAAATTTACGCCACGGCGTCCATTTTAGGGGGAGTACTTTACACTGTTAGCTTATACCTAGGATTGGATGATGGCTGGGCACTGGGCATCGCAATGGCTGGTACCTTAAGCCTTCGCTTGGCAGCACTGCGGTGGCATTTATCTCTACCTGTATTTAACTTACGCCGCTAAGCAAAAAGATGAAAATATTAATACGCAGCCTGAAACGTTACGGTTATTATTCATTACTTGCCTACCTAATGCTGACGTTCAGGGTACAGGCGAATGAGTCGGACAAATTAACCCGAGAGCAATTGGCACAGCATTATATGCAGCTGTTGCTGGCGGGCGACTACCAACACATCGCTCAGTATCTCAATGATAACTCAACATTAGAAGATCGCACTGCGAGTAAAACCTATAAAGGTAAATCAAATATTCTTGAGTTCTGGCAATTAAGTACTCAAGGCATGACGAGCTACCATTTTGAACAGCAACGCTTCTATGTTGCTAAAAAATTGGCGGTGTTTATTGGCGTGTACCATTATCAAGGTGAAGGCAGTTTATACGGTTTTCCAGGTCAGCAGATTGAATTTAGCATCCCGGCGGTGACAGTTCTCACTATCGATGTTGATGAGCAACGAGTCACCTTGCACCAAGATTTTTTCGATTACGCCAGTTTAGCACCTAAAATCCAGCTGTGATTTATAAAACTGAGAGCTGAAACGGACGCCTTACGTAGCTAATCAAGCCATCAATAGATAAAATCGTAGCGCCTTATCTGGAATAAATTTGGTATAACTCTGGTTTTAGTCTGATTTAGTGTGGTTTAAATGTCATTTAGTGCCTTTTTTAAGAAAAAACATCTACTTCTTAGTTTGTCTTTATTTGCATTGCTGTTTTTAATTCTGCGCATACCAGTGCAAAGTGCCAGTGTAGAAAACGTTGCCATGGCCTCAACCACGACCAGTGTGTTATCCCATCAAGATTTAAATGAGTTGCTTGAGCCCGGCGAGCAAAAATATGTCATAGGTGAGAAGTACCCGCTTCCTTTGGTGCTAGAGCCAGACACGGTAAAAAAAGCAAATCCAACTATCTCTACGACTAAATCGCCCTCTACGGATCTGCTTACAGAGACCATCACCGTGGAGCAAGGTGATAGTTTAGCCGTTATTTTTCAGCGCGCAGGCTTAAGCGCCAAAACATTGTTTCGTATTGATAATCTAGGTGGTGACGCACACAAACTACGTCGCATTCACCCCGGTGAAAAAATAGAGTTCACTCTTACTTCTGAGGGGAAATTTCACCGCTTACGTTACCCTTATAACAGCACTGAAACCTTAGTGGTTAATAAAGAGACTAAAGGCTTTAGTGCTAGTATTGAAACCTTAACCCTCGAAGCGCGCACCGAATTTATCCGCGCCGACATTGTCTCTAGCTTCTGGAACGCAGGCATGAACAGTGGCCTTGAAGTAGGGGTTATTATGGATCTTGCTAATATTTTTGGCTGGGATGTAGACTTTGCCTTGGATATTAGACAGGGAGATAGCTTTGCAGTGCTTTATGAGCGTCTTTACCATGAAGGTGAGTTTGTAAAAACAGGCAAAATACTTGCGGCTGAATTTATTAACCAAGGTGAGGTGTTTCAAGCCGTGCGCAGTGAAGATGGCAGTTTTTACACCCCTGACGGTAAAGCTATGCGCAAAGCTTTTTTACGTGCGCCAGTAAACTTTAAATACATTAGTTCTAGCTTTAACCCGAAACGTCGCCACCCAGTTACAGGTAAAATTCGCGCCCATCGCGGCATTGATTACGCTGCCCGTACTGGTACTCCAGTTGTATCAGCAGGTGACGGCAAGGTAATCACCTCTGGTTACAACAAATTTAATGGTAACTATGTGGTGATCAAGCATAGCTCAAGCTACATCACTAAATACCTGCATTTAAATAAGCGTTTTGTTAAGCAAAACCAGCGCGTTAAACAAGGTGATAAAATTGGCACTGTCGGTGCAACAGGGCGGGTTACCGGGGCGCATTTACATTATGAATTTTTGGTTAACGGTGTACACACTAACCCCAAAACGGTGAAACTCCCGCAAGCTGAATCATTATCAGGCCAAGCCAGAGATGAGTTTATCGCTTATTCAACGCCTTACATCTCGGCATTGAACACGCAAAACCGCCTAATGCTCGCCAATAACTAAGTCTTCTGTATCCGTTTTATGGCGGTTAAACTGCCATGAAACGCCTTTCTAGTTAACCTATAAATATCCCTCGCTTGCGTAAAATTTTCCCGCTATAATCCGCCGCCGGCAATTGGCTGGTCACTTTCTTGGAGCAACACATCTTGGGTAAACTGATACTCAAACCTCGCCGTTACCTGCACTTGGTATGGCTCGCTTTATTGCTAAACGCCTGCGCCGCCCCACTGCTGTTAATGACCCCTCAAGGTCAGTTAATGTGGGCACTAATGAAACCGTTAGTAGGGTTAGACCCTAATGACGTTAACTTGTTAGAGCAACCCCTGATTAAAAACCGGATGGAGCCATTACTGGGCGAGCACTACCAGACCGCGGTAAGCCTGCTTAAAACGGCTGACGAAATTCAGCAGCAAGGGCCGCTGTATTATGTAATTTCTAACCATACTCCCGTTCCAGAGTTAGCGGAAAAAGCGGGTTTGGTATGGAATGCTGACACCAACCAAATGGCAGTGATGTTGCTAACAGGTGGCTCACCGCAAGTGTTTGCCGAGCAATTGCTCAATCAGCAGATGGAAGAAATTGTGCCGATATGGCCAACAGAATTATTGCAATACACCGATCCAAAAATACTGCAGCAAAAGGCCGCAGAGCAGTTAATTAAGCGTCAGCAAGATGCCGAAGCCGAATTAATTAAACAGGCACAAGCACAAATTCATGCGGGAGGGAAATTAGTTACCGAGCAAGTTTTGCCGCTAGAATTTAACGAGCTACCCTTAGAAGAGCTACTTGAGGCGCAAAGTGCAATGCCAGAGTAACAGGCCCATTTTCTAGACGCCTTAATTAATCTCCAGTCTGGTTAAGGGTATTACCAATGGATATCGTATGAATGGGTAGCAAAACGTGGTTTTCAGGGATGAAAACGCGGATCGTATAGAGATATATTCACCGCGTTTTTAAGGATTATTCATACGACATGACTTATCCAAAGCTCATGTTAATTAACAAATAGGCGGCGTCACTCGCGACTTATTCCACGTTTAGTTTGATGAAAACTCAAGCAAAACTGATTATCATAGTGGCCAATAATCAAGCTTCTAATATTAGGAATGAAAATGGATATTCAACGTATTAACCCAGATGTGCGCTGGTCCGACGTGACTGTATTTAACGGCATTGCCCATTTTGTTGAAGTGCCAGAAGGTGACTTATCGGCAGGTATTTCCGCACAAGTGCAACAAGTGCTGGCGCAAGCCGAAGAAAGGCTAGCGAGTATTAATAGCGACAAAACCCGCATACTATCAGTAACTATTTACATTACGGATTTTGCTAACCTAGCAGCGTTAAATGAAATTTGGGACGCTTGGTTTCCAGCTGGCACCGCGCCAAGTCGTGCCTGCGTTAAAGCCGAACTGGCCGACCCTAACTATTTAGTCGAAATGGCGTTTGTGGCTGCCGCCAAATAGCCGAACGTAGCGTGAAAACCTCTTTTAATCTGTGCCATAACCAGTATGAAAAAGTCAGTAAAACTATCTACACTTAAAACTACGTGTTAACGGTTTATGTGCTACCAACTGCTTATCGTCAATAAAAGAGGTGTATATGTTAGGTGAAAATCATTCACTCCGAGCTGAATTTCCAGAACATTTGTCAACCATTAGTGATTTGATTGCCAGCGATGAAAACTTTGCTGAGCAGGTCAAAAAGTACGACTCCCTTGATAAAGAAATTCGAGTGCTCGAACTTAATGGCGCCCCCATTGGTGACCAAGCCATGAACCAACTTAAACTGGATCGTGCCGAGCTGAAAGATTGGCTGTTTCTGCAGCTAAACAAAGCCTAATAAACCACATGAGAGCCAGAGTGGCTCTCTTTTTTTATCGTAAAGGGTCGCAGGGATCTGTCTCTATCCCCTTAGTGTTTTTACCCTTACAACGACGCTTTTATTACAAACATGTTATTCATTTAGACAGCAGGTTTAAACAAAGCTGAAGCTCGTTGAGTTAAATGAAATGGAGCTTAAGGAGCGCTGATGACCCCGAACCCTGTCGACTTAATGACGTTAGTCGTATATCAAGTTTGGTATGTGTTGCCCGTCCTCATTTTTATCTTAGTGCTAAAAAGCCGCTGGTTTAAAGGCCGGTTGGGGGAGTTTATTGTTAACCGCATGTTAGCCACTTTGCCCAAAGCCCATTACACCCTCGTTAAGGATGTAACATTAGCGACGGTCGATGGCAGCACGCAAATTGATCATATATTAGTTTCGTCATTTGGTGTGTTTGTTATTGAAACTAAAAACATCACAGGTTGGATCTTTGGCTCAGCCAAGCAGCGCCAGTGGACTCAGCAAATTTATCGCCACAAAAATCAGTTTCAAAACCCACTACATCAAAACTACAAACACCTTAAAACTTTGCAAGCCATACTCAATCTGCCTGATCATGCTATCCACTCGCTGGTGATTTTTATTGGCAATAGTCAATTTAAAACCCCGATGCCAGCTAACGTTACCTATGCTCGCGGCGGTTTACGTTATATAAAATCTTTTTCCGATAGAGTTCTTACACAAGCTCAAGTAAGGGATATTGTCGCGTTAATTAGCACTCATCAACTTAGCAAAGGGCTTAAAACCAATCACGTCCACAACCAGCATGTTAATAGCCTCAAAGCAAAACCTCAGGTGAGTAAGCCGTCTGTTACTAACCAGCCATGTCCTAAGTGTGGCTCGCCGATGTTGATCAGAAAGGCCAAGCGCGGCAACCAAATAGGTAATCAGTTTTGGGGTTGTAGCCAGTTTCCAACATGTCGCAGTACCTTAAAGTATTAAGCCTAAGTTAGCGCTGTGGTTTACTTGGTACTTGTATCTCTCTTTGTATGGAAATAGACCCGTTTAGCGCTAATGGCGTGCTTACACCTTTATATTTAGTGTTGGTTTGTTGTTCATGCCAGATGTTTTTGCCGTATAACATTATTCGCCGCCGTTTTGTCGGAAAATAACATGGCTTAAATCAAACACCTTGTAATGTGTTGTTTACAATATAAAAAATCAATGGGATTATTCAGGCCATGTTATAGACGCCGTTTTGGGGTGTTTAACCCCCCATTTTGGGATCTAAGAAGCTGTTATGTGAATAAGTCATGAAAGAGTTACTCAAAGAAATTACACCAACGATAAGAAATCTTGGTTTTAAAGGCTCAGGCCAAAACTATTATTTGATTGATGAAGACGTTGTTATGGTGGTTAACTTCCAGAAAAGCTCTGGGGGAAATAGGTTCTATATAAATCTAGGCGTAGAGCCGCTTTGCCTTATCCAAGACCAAGAACCTAAAAAAGTAAAAGAGTACCAGTGCTCATTTCGGAAAAGAGTTTCACCTCCTGAAGACCTGTTAGGTTGGCCATATGAACTATCAAGCCAAGAGGTTGACGAAATTAATGATAAATTGATATCTGGCTTTAATAATTATTTAACTCCTTTAAGCAAAATACGTATGGCTATAGCAGAGGCTGAGCCGAATAAGCTTTTAGGTAATGATAATTCCAATATTTATGGGGGCGAGCATGCCCTAACTTATTTAAAGCTAGCTATGCTTGCCTATGAATACGCGCAAGAGACAAAGGCTCAAAAATACGCTCAATTAGGGTTAAACATATGCAAGCCACAAGCAGAAAGTTTATTGGCATCATTAAAAAAACTAGCAAGCACATAACAAGTTTAGGCAAAGGACTGGCAAATCTGTCACTTAAATTGCTTACGCAATTACGTGCCAGCTTCACCAGCCCATGCTAAAGGCGTTAACTGCAAAGAATGAAAACTTACTCAGAAAGAACCAGAAGGCCACCAGATTTTATTGTCGAATATCGGTTTCTAACCCATGACGAAGGCGGTAGAGAATCGCCACCACATCAACATACTAGATGGGATTTCCTTTATGCAGGTGATGACCCAAAGGTAGATGGTATCAATATGATCTGGCCTGAATTCATTTCTGAGGCAGGAGAAGTCCTACCTGAAGGAGAAGTTTCATCATCAGGTAAGGCTCTTATGTTTATACTAGTTGATGAAAGGCGTGAGTATCATTCCAGTAGAATAGCCGTCGGAACCATGGGTTACTTTACTGAAGGAAGTAAGAAGGTTGCTGAGTGTAAGGTAACTGATATTGTAGGTTTACTCGAAAGCAGTTAACAAATAGTAGCTGCATTTGGCCCGCTTTTTACCGCTGTCGCGGCAGGCCATCGACTCACTATCGTTCGCGGCAGTACAACGACGTTAGGTGGCGCAAAGCTTCTGTTTTTGGCTGGTCGCCACAACAGAGTTTGGTGCTGGTACGCGTGCCAACTCTTAGAATTTCGCTAGCCGGTAGAGTATCGTTAGCTAGAAATAGGGCGCACAAGGTTGAGCGTTTTCAGGTCAAAATTGCAAGGTAATCATAGTGGCACTTCTTCGTGCTGATCCTTTCTGAATTTTGCCACTACTGGCTTCCCGCATGGGTGTTGCTAAGTCTGCCAACCTAACCAGTCCGCCCAAGCGACAGCATGAGCTGTCATAATTTTTGTAAAACAACAAAAATTCCGCCAGCTGCACGCTGCGCATGGCGGAAGCGTTAACCCTCATAAGGAGAAACCATGAGCGAATCAATTTATCAAACCCCGAATTCGAGCCAAGCGAGCTACAATTCAATTGAGCGACCACGAGTGAGTAAGCGATTTATTCACGTAGATTGGTACTATGCGCGTGTTGATTTACACGCGAGAGTATATAACTGAAGAGCCGGATGCGGTAATTCCGCACGTCCGGATCTGTGTGGGGTCGGCCCAGTAATGGGTCGCTCTACCACGATTTGAAGCGTTAGAAGCCAAAATTACAAATGATCGAGATTGAAAAAGAAGATTTTAGGTTCTGCGCCAAGCCGTATGACTGGAAGCTGGGAATAGCCGTCGAAATCGAAATATACAAAGGTTCGCAGAAAGTTGGTGGAGTCCGCTTGTTAAGTGCAGAGCACGAAGAAGAGTTCGAGAAAATTAAGGGGCTGCCGCTAGAAGACTTGCTTAAGGGGGCGTTGGATGGTTTTGTTTCAAATAAGACTAAAACCAGCACTGATAAAGTTCTTGAATGGCAGAGGCAAATTAAAGAAATGGATCATAATTATGTTTCACCTATTTATGCTAACTTGGCGTCCTACTTCTAACAAGTTTGTCCATCCGACGTTTTGGTCTCAGCTCCTTTTTGTGCTGGCCTACGGCCATTTTCGCACAAAAATCCACTACAACAAAAACGCGGCTGACAAAGGCGTTAGAATTCACTCGTAATTTTACAATACCATGCAAAGGATATGTTTGTGCTTACTGAAAATCAGCAAAATAAATATGAAGAGTTTTATGAATCTACTCATGAGAATGAGTTTCTAGATTCAAAGACAGAGGTTCTTGTTGGGCTGGCTGCGTCAATCGCTATGAATTGCAAACCTTGTACAAGTTACTATTTACATCAGGCAAAAAAAGTAAACATTGTAAAAGGTGAAATATCTGAAGTAATCGCAAAAGTTATGGCTGTTTCGGCTGGTCAAAAAAGATTACAAACAAGTGCGGTTTTAAAGGAACATAAAATTGATCTTGATAGCTTCACTTAATATTCCAGAAAGGCATTTAAATGTAGCAAAAAAACAGTGGTTTGAGTTTTATTTTGCTACACGTTATAACCCGCTTTTTTAGTCCAATACACCAAAGCACAATCTCAGCCAACAGGCTGATGAGTAGCAAAATATCCAATCGTTTCGTGCTGCGACTCCGGCAATGGCGTAAGCCAAAGCCATAAGCAGGGCTTTTTAAGTCCCGAAATGATTCTTCGATTTGCATCTGTTTGGCGTAGAGTTTAACGACTTGTTTTGCAGTAAACATGGCGGGGGGCAAGTTGGTGGCAAGCATCCATGGCTCTTTCGCTGAACGTTGATATAAGTGTTGAGCAGAATGCTTTTGACCCGTTCGGCTATGCCTCTTACCTTTGCGTTTCTTATCCGCCCCTTTGTACAAATAAAGCTGGCATGCAAGAGGACTCTTCTTTGCGATGACAGCAGGCCCGAGGTGCTGAGGCTGTGTATTCGCTTTGGTGAAAAAGCTTTTATTCGATAGCCAGCCTTGCTTGGCTAGTTTCACACCCACCTCACCGCGTAAACGGCCAAGCCAATACCAACCAAGTGCTTCAACTTGGCGAAACCAGGTATTTCGGTAACCGGCATCGGTGATCAGAATGGGTGTGCAACTGGGTGGCATCACTTGTTTTAATTCATCCAAGAAACGTTGATGGCTGCGAGGAGGGTTGTAATGCTTGAATTCAAAGGTGCGTTCATACAAAACAACACTGCGACCATTGACGGCAATGGATGCGCGTAATGTCATCATTCGCAGCTGTTCACGCACGTCAGCCCAGTCGATAAGGACAAATGGAAAGGGGTTGAGGCTGCAAGTTAGCTGCGCATGCCAACGATAAATAGCGATGCGATCGCGGTGTAGCTGCGCATTGCCAAGCAACCTATCAACACGCTTAATGGCATGCTTAGCGGATGTCTTACCCGTCATGGAGCGGCCAAGTTGAGTAAGGGTGAGGCGATCACCGTTGAGCAATGCTTGGGTAGAATCGATGAGGGATTGAAGTCGTTTTTTTGTGAATGAAAGGGCATTGATTTTGTAGCTGTTGGTGTATGATATTAAGTTCACGCATCTCGTTGTAATCTGGTTTGTTTTTGGCGAAATTAATTAGATCACACAACGAGGTGCGTTTCTATGTATTTGATAGTGAAAGATATTTTGTGGGGATTCGCTAGATTGCGGCGTTAAGTGTCATCGGTAAATTTATGTTGAGTGCCATATACGAAGAGAAATGTAGCGGTTGCAAGAGAGATTTAGAGTGTCATCTTTGCACAGAGCTTCTTTGTGAAACGTGTGCGGTTCAAGTAAATGGTAAGCAGTGCTGTAGACCGTGTTCGGCCTCGATAAGAAACGATGAAAGTTTAGTCTCCCATTTTATCCAATGGCATCGCAAGGCTAGTCTTGGCAATGTGGCTTTATCGAAGCCTCCGATATTGGTATCGCATGAATACAAAATAGGAAGCACATTTTCGGTAGCGGAGTTCGAAGGAGAGGATATTATCGGTTCCATCACATTTCGTTCTGATGCTCAATGCGACGCTGATGCAATATTTATCTCTTCGGAAAAATCTGTATTCAATGAATATCGTATATTGGTAAGCAAAAGTGAAATAGACGAATTCCTTGCATCGGTATACGCTAGTGTCCAAGGGTAAAACACTTAACAAACGCAGTCTGTCGGAGCGCCTTTCCGTTCCTTCGTCACTACAAGGCGTCCGCAGCTGCGGGCGTTAGGCATCATGAATATGAATCTTGAAGAGTATTGGAAATCTTACCTCGGGTACTGTTCTGAAAAAACAGGAGCAGGCTCAATACCCGAAATGATAGGTATCCCTCTCGTTGTGGCTCCATTGGTAGCTGCGGGCTATGAGATCAAATTGCCTGTCGAAGAATTATCGAACTTTATAAACAAGTTTCGTGAAATAGATGATGTCACTCGCAGGTTAACGGTCAGAGAATTGGAATCAGAGAAAATAGAAAAGATCACTGAGGCCTTTAAAGCGGGGTGTACTTATTCAAAAGAAGTAATTCCTCAAATATTTCAAAAAGATGAGGTTGCTAAACAGTATCATGAGATCATGTTTCCCGAACCAAATGCCTAACAAAGCTATTAAAAATCGTTCCGGCCAAAAAACGGCCTCCACTGGACGCGCTAACGCGCGCCTTTTATAGCGGCGCTGACGGATCCCCTCATAATTTAAGCATCGCTGTTTGATGGTTCACCCGTATATATTCGTAAATTGCCCACTCTATATCCGCGCTACTTCTTCGGTGGTCCCGCCGCCTTAGTACCTCTTTTGCGAGCCGTGTTATTGATAAAACATGGCGGGTTTTGATGGTGTTAGCTTGAAACTGATATTGCCAATTTTGCTGCCTAGCAATCAGTCCAATACACCAAAGCACAACCTCAGCCAACAGGCTGATGAGTAGCAAAATATCCAATCGTTTCGTGCTGCGACTCCGGCAATGGCGTAAGCCAAAGCCATAAGCAGGGCTTTTTAAGTCCCGAAATGATTCTTCGATTTGCATCCGTTTGGCGTAGAGTTTAACGAGCTGTTTTGCAGTAAACATGGCGGGGGGCAAGTTGGTGGCAAGCATCCATGGCTCTTTCGCTGAACGTTGATATAAGTGTTGAGCAGAATGCTTTTGACCCGTGCCGGCTATGCCTCTTACCTTTGCTTTTCTTATCAGCCCCTTTGTACAAATAAAGCTGGCATGCAAGAGGACTCTTCTTTGCGATGACTGCAGGTCCGAGGTGCTGAGGCTGTGTATTCGCTCTGGTGAAAAAGCTTTTATTCGATAGCCAGCCTTGCTTGGCTAGCTTCACACCCACCTCACCGCGTAAACGGCCAAGCCAATACCAACCAAGTGCTTCAACTTGGCGAAACCAGGTGTTTCGGTAACCGGCATCGGTAATCAGAATGGGCGTGCAGCTGGGTGGCATCACTTGTTTTAATTCATCCAAGAAATGTTGATGGCTGCGAGGAGAGTTGTAATGCTTGAATTCAAAGGTGCGTTCATACAAAACAACACTGCGACCATTGACGGTAATGGATGCGCGTAATGTCATCATTCGCAGCTGTTCACGCACGTCAGCCCAGTCGATAAGGACAAATGGAAAGGGGTTGAGGCTGCAAGTTAGCTGCGCATGCCAACGATAAATATCGATGCGCTCGCGATGCAACTGCGCATTGCCAAGCAACCTATCAACACGCTTAATGGCATGTTTAGCGGATGTCTTACCCGTCATGGAGCGGCCAAGTTGAGTAAGGGTGAGGCGATCACCGTTGAGCAATGCTTGGGTAGAATCGATGAGGGATTGAAGTCGTTTTTTGTGAATGAAAGGGCATTGATTTTGTAGCTGTTGGTGTATGATATTAAGTTCACGCATCTCGTTGTAATCTGGTTTGTTTTTGGCGAAATTAATTAGATCACACAACGAGATGCGTTTCTATATATTTGATAGCGAAAGATATTTTGTGGGGATTCGCTAGAATGCGGCGTTGAGGCTGTAGAATTACTCGATTTTAAGAAATATAGCCTGTTTTATGGGTTCCAAATGCATTACCTATTGTCTTAAAAGCGCTTAGGCTTGATTGCAGGGCCCCGTTTTTTAGTCAAATCTGGCTGTTGGAGTTATTCTACAGTCTCGTTAGGCTTAAAATTATCAGAGGTAATATCCGTATGAAAGTTTTACTAATTACATTTTTTAGTATGGTATTTCTAGTTGCATGTAATGAAAGTAATGATAACGCTACCGTAAAAGATCCCAATGTGTATGGAGTAATTGAACTCAATGGTTTAATTGAATTTAATGATATTTTAAGGATGGAAGTCCAAATTATAGATTATTCTATTGGCGATGCATCAGCTGTAATAGTAGGTAAAACTGAAATCGAATTAATTGATAGCTTTCCTCTTAGTTACAAGGTTTCTTATAAAGCCGAAGATATAAATGAAGGAAATTTATATTCTGTAAGGGCGTCTTTAATTTCTGTGAGGGATTCTGGAGAAGAGTTTGCTAAATTTATAACTACTCAAGCTTACCCAGTTTTAACTAATGGGGCTTCATCTGAAGTTGATTTATTGCTTGAGCCAATAGAATAAGCCTAACAGATAAGAATAGGTGTCGCGAAGCCGACACCCTATATTCAAGTGTTGGGCAACGCTCGGATTATCCCCGGAGCCTCGCTGATGTCACGTTCACTCGGTCGCAGGATACCGATGCTGCGCATGCAGTGTTGGCAGCAAGGGCAAGTTCGCGTCGGTTGGCTCGGAGCCCAATCCCCAGTAACAGTTGCAGCAATGGCAATAGTCAGCACTGTATTTGGTGCTGTAAACTTTCGCCGGCCCCTGACAAAAGCTTAAGCCTAGATAGGCTGTAAATTTATGTGCTGCACAGTTTATACAAATGGCTGAATAGGCGCAGTGGTAGGCGAAGTTATAACTGGAGTAATTTCAAGAAGATGCTAATGTATTATGCAATTGAGCGACCACGAGTGAGTAAGCGATTTATTCACGTAGATTGGTACTAGGTGCGTGTTGATTTACACGCGTGAATATATAACTGAAGAGCTCAAAAGCTCGATGCGGTCTTGTGTTTTAAAAATAAGCGCACGTCCGGATCTGTGTGGGGTCGGCCCAGTAATCGGTCGCTCTACCACGATTGAGTAGACCATGATCGAACAATTGCGCAAGAAAATGAAATCACTAGCTTTACTCGATGCGATTATTGAGCAAGAGTGGCAATACAGATATTTCTCTTACAATTCGAATTGGTCTGATTCAGAAGAGATGGGTTCGCTCCGTGATGGATGCGGTGGCGAGTGGTTTCTTTGGTTTTCCGGAGAATTAGCTGGCTATAAATGCTTGAGCCCAGAAGATGGATTAATGCCAGAATTACAAGAAGCTAAAGAAAGTGCTTCTGAAGCCTTTGGCAGTTTTATAAATGAGCCTGCTTTTAGCATGGATCAAGCTACCTGTATTTGGTTTCTAGAGAACTCCCAATGGACGGAGCATGGAAAGCCTGTCAAATGGCTGATTGATTTGAAGGCAATAACAAACTGGGAAGCCAGTGATTACCATGCTTGGGCAACTGAATACTATGAGCGTGAAATAGACTTAGAAGCAGTCGAGAAAATACTTAGCGGTGAATTTAGTGAAGATCTCGCTAAAAAATTAAATCCAGATATAGAAATGAGCGAGCTATTGGCAGAGCTACCAGAAATTGGCATCAACTCATAACAAGGCAATGGTTCGGAATTTTAAAAGCTCCGGCTTCGCCTCCATTTTTAAAATCCGCACATTGCGGCGTTATGTGTAAAGCTAGGCAAAGCACCAAGGAAAAATGATGAGCACAAGTGTAGACATGGATGACTTTCTGCAATTTGTTAGGGATGAATTAGGAGAAGGAATCTGGATCCCCCTCCACAAAAATCTTAATAAAGATGATAAGTCTGAAGATGGCTCTTTGTATTCTTGCTTAGTTTCTCCAGATGAAACAGAACAAGCAATGGATGGGTACGGATGGGATCTATTACCTGGTGATGGAGGTCCGTCCATAGTATCAAGTGGTTCAGATAATATTTGGTACGAACCAAACTGTTCAAAATATACACCTTTAGTCATTTATAGGGAATTTCACGGGAGAAGAGAGCCTTATCGTGAAATTTTACAAGAGTTAGTCCTATTCCTTGAGCTATATCATGACTCCGTTAACTGCAAGTATGTTGTGGATGATGAAAATGGCACTGAAATTGATGTAATCAAGTATTCAGAAAAAGAAACAGTAATAAGAAAGTCATTCTTGAGAGCATTCATGTCTGCAAAACAGATGAACCTGCTCCTATTTTTCGAGAACTCAAGGCATAAGAAAGGAAGTGAGAGACTGGTCGATGAGCACGTAAATGAACCCGCCATTTCATATACTAGGTTCTGGGATAGTTCATATGTTAAAGGGTTTAATACTTTCACTAGGGTGCTTGGAAAAAAACTTTTTCGATGCTTGCCAAGAACAGAAGAAAACTATAGTCCATTCAAAACTGAAAGAGAATATGAGTCATTTATTATAGAAGGTGACGCTCATGACAATAGAGTTTATTCAAGTGATCCTTCACAGCTTTCTGATTATTTCGGGAAAAATCAGGGTGCGCCACATTATCTAACGCCTGTTTACTTTGATAAAGCTGTTCTCCAAAAGTATTTCGGAGCGGCAAGTGAGTATGAGGTTCAGGATAGCGTAATTTATAAGCATGGTTATTGGAGGTTGCGCTTTGATAATAATTCACCTGAACACGTATGTGTGTTTTTAGGTGATTTGGGGCGAGATATTCCTCATTCTGAAGCGATTTATTGGAAAAGCTTTAACTTACCACCAGAAGGGAGGGGGATGAGTGGAACTTACTTTAAGCGCAGTATTATGGGAAATTTTGCAGATGCAGAAAGCCCAGACTTGGTATTTAAAACTGAATTTGAACGCTTCCAAAGTCAGTGGTTGGAAAAACACGGATGGCCACTATTTCTGCCATTAGTCGAAGCTGACAAGCATTGTTTTAAAACTTTGCATTGTTTAACAAAAAACGAACAGTCAGAGTTTGACTCTCAAGTCCTGTCATTAGTGAAAATCACCATAGATTCTATTAATGTCAAGGGGCTTAAAGAGCATGTGTCTGTCGATGAAAACGGCTCTATAAAGCTTTTATCAGCTTTTCTTAAAGCTGGCGGTGTGAAATTCGACGTTGCATCTTTTTTCGGTGGCTTGCAAGGAGTTCGGTCAACTGGTGTGGCTCATAGGCGTGGCTCTAAATACGAGAAAACAATAGAAAGGCTAGGCATTGATGATGGTGCATTGATACAGGCGTTCGATCATATTTTAGTGCAAGCAATTGAGTTGCTAAGAGAAATTAGTCAAGTGCTTATTAGAGCTGACGCTGTTAGTGATTCAACCACATATCAAAGCGCTGCTGTCGGATAAATTTTCCGCTGCGCTCCAAATTTGCTGCAGAGCGCGGCGTTAACTAGGCTGCAAGGATTATAAAGTAAATGGAAGATGTTCAACAGAATATGAATCAACAACAAAAGTCACCGGGTTGTTTAGGCTTCGTAATTGGCGGAATGTCATTTATTCCGTTAATTGGAGTATTTTTTGGTATTGTCGCGATCGTTTGGGGATTCGCAATAAAGAGTACAAAGCTTAAAATTGTTGGCTTTGCCGGTATTTTATTTACGGTTGTTGTCTATGGTGCTCTTGGGTACTTCGGGTTCGTTGAAAAGGGGGGCGTATATGATGATCTCCGAACAAGCCTTGCTAAAAGCACATTAAGTAGTGCGGTCCAAGCTATTGAGTTTTACAAAGTTCAACATGGTCATTACCCCGCTTCATTAGAAACACTTGAAAATTCATTACCTGAAAATTCGATGGTGTTTTTGCAAGACCCTAGTTTGGTAGAAAGCAGCGATTCTAAGTACTTCTATTATGTTTTAATTAATGAGAATGAATATCACATTAGAGCCTACGGACGTGACGGTATATTGAACACTAATGATGATGTATTGCCTGAGCCGATTGAAAAAATAGGTTTGGTTGTTAATTACACGCCTGTAAGTAACTAGTGACATAAGCAGCCGACCATACAAATTTGGGGCTGGTTGGCTAAAGGTTGGTCGATACTGAAGAAGGGCTCAATGATAGGGCCGGATCGTACTTTGTTTGAGCCTTTAGCATATGCTTTCCGGCAAAATAACCATATATTAACGCCTGACGAATAGCCTTTTGGATCCTGATGATGACGATTACAGAGTGCAATAATTTATAATGAAGCTAGTAATAGATGTTCACTACAATAACAATGAGTACGCAGTTGCATCTGGGGTGCTATTTTCTGATTGGGAATCTTCATCCTATAGCAGCAAGTTAAGTGTCAAGATTAATGACATTGAACCATATCAACCAGGCAGTTTTTTCAAAAGAGAATTGCCTTGCATTTTGGCCCTTCTTAACGAGATCAAAGAGGACGTTGAAGTCATCGTGATTGATGGTTATGTCACCCTTGGGGAGGCGCGACAAGATGGGCTAGGCTCTCATCTTTACAATAACTTGAATACAAAAGTACCGATAATTGGTGTAGCAAAAAACAGATTTGCTGGAACGCCAGAGCAATGTGAAGTTTTACGCGGTACCAGTAAAAAGCCTCTTTATGTAACAAGTATCGGTATTAGCCAGTCTGAAGCGAAGAAGTTTATCCAACAGATGCACGGTGAATATAGAGTTCCAACTTTACTTAAACTAGTCGACTCTGAGTGTCGAAATGAAATCGCTTAATGAGACGCTTTCATTGGGCTTTTGACTGAAAGCTAAGTAGTAGAAATCAGGCTAAATTTGAAGCTATTAGCATTTGTATTTTAGAGGGGGCAAATTTGCCCTGATTCATCCCGCCACTCAAAATTTATTAGCATAAAAACTGCGTACAGTAGTTGCTTAGTGCAACCCCACTGACACTCCCTGTCAGTGGGGGCAAGGTATGCTTGGTTTTCTATATAGTAGGAGACTAACGACATGAAAATGAACTACTTTGTACTTGGTACCAACAACATAGAAGCTTCGACTTGCTTCTATGATGCACTCTTTGAGCAAACAGCGCTTAGCCAAGTTTTAGCAAACGAAAGGATGACTTTCTGGCAAGGTGACGATAAAGACTCGGCATTTGCCATCGCTATTCCCTTCGATGAAGCACCTGCGACCAATGGCAATGGTAGCATGATTGGTTTTAGTGTTGGCTCTGCTGATGAAGTAATAAGATTGCATCAAAAGGCCATTGCATTAGGTGGCACTTGTGAGGGGGAGCCTAATCAAAGAGGGCCTCGTTTTTCTGCGTATGTCAGAGATCTAGATAAAAATAAGCTAGTATTTTCTGCTTAAAATACGCACCCGTTATTTACAAACAGCAACTGATAGCCTGTGCCAACGAGTTTGAGCGTGTTATTGAGTTGTTTCAAATAACCATTAGACTATTTATAAACAGGGCTCTGTAAGGTACTCATACTTTTTTATTTATTGGCTGCTTCTCATTGTGCTAGAGGTAAGAACATGAAATGCTTAATATCTTTCATTTTAATCATACTTTATGTCCCGCTTTTGCAGGGTGAAGAGCAGCCTGAGCTGACTCGCTTCATAATGGATTACCCTCACGGAGAAGAAAGAATTTTATCAAACAGCGATGGTGCCGCGTATTTATACTACGGTGCTCATCCAAGAGCACAAGTGATAAAAAAAGGGACGTTTTCACCACTGAGCTTATATCACCAATTCAAGGCGCATTTACAGGAAAACCAGCCAGGGGAAAAGCGATCAGATTCAAATGCTACTTATGGCATGGTAACGCTGGTGTACAGCGATGGTAGTACGTCTTCCCACCTTATTTTTGATGTAAAAAGTTTAGCTGAACGCGTATTTAGAAAGGCCCATGACAATATTGTTCAGTGATATTTTCCCCTTTTCCCCTAATTTTAGAGTCATTACTGATGAAAGCTCGAGTGGCTAATATCTGACGCTTTAGCGGGACGCTTCATGCCGAAATGGTTGTGAAAACGACGGGTGGTGTATTTAAAAACTTTAAAAAACAACTTATTATACATTGTCTTAGAATGGATATTGGAGTGACTTCATGAAGTATCGACTACTCGCCATACTTTTAATGGCTTTTAATATTAACGCACTTGCTGACTCTGTAGATGCCACCACACTGACAACGAATCGAGCAGATGGCACGAAAATAAATTACTACCTAATTGATCAAAAAGAAGACAGCAAAAGTGATACCTTGTTGCTCATCTTGCAAGGTTCAGATTGTAATAGTGCTCTGAATATCAAATCCATTTTTACGGATTACAAAAATATTTGGCCACAGTCTGATCTTTTATTAATCGAAAAATATGGCATTGATAAAAGTTTAGTTTACAGCGCTGATGCGGAGCGTAAAGACTGTCCAACAGCCTACTTAAAGAAAGATAACCCGAAGCAGCGAGTTGAAGACATCGCCGCTGTGCTAAGTACGATAAATAAAGAGCGTAATTATGACAACTTGGTTGTTATCGGGGGAAGTGAAGGTGCAGTGATCGCCAACTTACTTGCTGCAAGTAATCATGATGTGGATGCGACTATTTCTTTTAATGGTGGCGGGCAATGGTTTATTGATGATGTATTACATAGCATCAGTTCTGAGCAGACAGATGTAGATAAAACTAAGGAAAGCGTTGAGGGCTTTAAAGGCTTTGCTCAACACATATTAAATAGTGAACCGTTTGATATTGAAGTGAGTGGTCATGGTTATAATTGGTGGCGGCAGATGCTATCAATTGATCAGCTTAGTACACTGAAAAGTGTTAATACGCCTTTGCTCATCGTACAAGGGGGGATTGATAAGTCTGTGTCACCGCAAAAAGTGACAGACATGATGTCTGAGCTACAAAAATCAGGCAAAGAAAACATCGAATTTCGTTTTTATGAAAATCTAGATCACCGCTTTAACAATTCTGCAGGCCAAGAGCAGTTAGCAAACGTCATTACTGACATGAATAGCTGGCTAAAAAAAACGCTAAATGCAGACCAAACACATGAATGAGCCACTCGTGGCTGCATCTTTTAGCAAGGGGCGTAAATTCTTTTTCAAGAGTTGTTATTTGCTGCCTGCCACCTTAACCGTTATTAACGCAGTTGCGGTGCCAATGGTGATGAATTCTGTCTAGGGCCAAGTTGGGCCCTAATGAAGCAATCATTGGCAGGCCTGAGCTTTGTTTAAGTCGGGCTCGGTTAAACTGTATTAAATAAGTTAGTGGCAATTTATTTTTTATTGTTATTGCTTTGGTTTGTTTAAATGCTGTTTATTGGTTTTATTTGCAGTGTAAGGTTCTTTATTTCTCGTTTTTTGTGGGCTTTGTATCTACAATGCCCCCTTTATTTTGCGAAGAAAATTTAAGCGATCGAACCATGTTACTAAGCATTATTTACATTATTGGAATTACCGCAGAAGCAATGACTGGTGCGCTCAGCGCTGGTCGAAGAAACATGGATTGGTTCGGTGTCATGCTTGTTGCGAGTGCAACGGCAATCGGTGGGGGCAGTGTAAGAGATATTTTATTGGGTAACTATCCTTTAACTTGGGTCGCGCACCCTGAATATTTATTGATCACTTGTGTTGCAGGCATAGTGACCACTTGGTTGGCAAAGTGGGTTGTAAAATTTAAAGGAGTGTTTATACGCTTAGATGCGCTCGGGCTGGCAGCATTTAGCATCATAGGTTGCCAAGTTGGACTAAACATGGGGTTACACTACGGTATTTGTGTCGTGGCAGCTATTGTCACGGGGGTATTTGGTGGCCTGCTGCGCGATTTAATATGCCGTCAAACGCCACTGGTTTTGCATCAAGAATTGTATGCTTCTGTGGCATTAATTGTTGCTTGCTTGTACTTAACGTTAGCGCATTTCGCCATTGATGAAAGCATCTCAATTATCGCCAGTTTATTGGTTGGCTATTTAGTCCGTATGGCTTCGGTTCGATTTAAATGGCGTCTACCTAGGTTTAACTTATTAGAGACTGCAAGGTAAAACACTTTGGCCTTGCAGTTACGGCATTTGGCTTGGTGATGTTGTTTCGCGCGGTGGCAAGAGGATACATCAACTTGGGTAGGCTAAATTAAGGTGCTAAGAACCAATAACAAGCAGCCATGTTGAACAGGTACCTTAGAAAGGGCATTTACCGTGGCTTACTTATCGAGCCTTCTTTGGTGATGGTATTTATCTGATATAGGCTAATTAATGAACTATAAGACGTTATTATTTTTTTGTTTGGGCTCGGTGAGTGCTGTTGTCGGCACAGCTCTTTTTAATGGCGATCAAGATTGGCTATTGGTTCTTTATACCATCATTGGTATCTCGCTCATTTCTTTGCTGTTGGCGGGAATACTTTTTCTGTGTGGCAAGGCTAAGTGAGCTATCTGCTTGGCAGCGTTCAACTTAATATTGTTAATATTACAAAAAAGCCACTTCGAAAAGTGGCTTTTCTCTTAGAAGGCTGGGTTACTTTATTGTTGAAATAAACGGTTCAGTGATAGGATTACTCAACTACTTCAACGGGCAACCCTTTAGCTTGCCAGCCCAGCATATCGCCTTCTAGGTGTGACACCTTTAACAACCCATTGCTCATTAACACGTCTTCAGCAATGGCGGCGCGGCGGCCTGAGCGGCAGTAAACCACTATCTCGGTATCTTTATCTAGGCTAGCTAACTGTTGGTCTAATTGGTCGTATGGGATATTAATTGCGCCTTTAATATGACCTTGGGCAAATTCGGCAGGAGTGCGCACATCTAACAATTGCATTGGCTTTTCTGATTGCTGCCAAGCCACTAACTCGCTTTGGCTGACGACTGGCACGCTGTTTTTAGCCACAGTACTGTGGGTGAAAAGAATAATAAGTGTTAATAAGCAAGCATTTAATAAAGCTTTCATGAGTTAATCCTTGTAACCGCGTTGAGTGTTAGTAGCGGGGCTGCTGTATTAGCCACCAGCAAATATTCAGTACAACATAAACAATTATCCATAACCAAGCGGCGTGATTTAAACGTTGCTTTAATGGTGTTAAATGGCCTTGGCTAATGATGTCACCCGTGCCCATTAACGCAAAACGTACCTTGATGGTTTCATACATACGCGCGCCGCCAAGTTGTATTTTTAAGCTACTGGCTAAGGCTGAAATAACCAAGCCGGAGCTTAACATTGGCCAGCTGGCACCTTGGTGAAATAGGTTTTTTAAGGCGTAGCGGGTGTTGCCATAACAACTTAAGGTGAATGCGAGTAATAAACAGGGAATGAAGCTCACTGTTTGGTAAGCTTGTTGTGCGGCGATACCAAAATGGCGAAAACGTGTTTTTTTTCTGTTCCAATAAAAATTACACAGCTGTAATAGTCGGCAGGCCAGTGCGCCATAAATACCGGCAACGGCAAACCAAAAGAACACCACAAACCAACGATGGGCTAAATGTAACGGCAGGCTTTCGGCGGCCGCTTTTTGCAGGCCTAACTGCGATAGGGCATCTACATCACGCAAAGTAATAAGATCCAAGTTATTTCGTGCTTGGCTTTTGTCGGTTACAAGTAAAGACTGTCGGCTGTGGTCAAACGCGGTGACATAAGCTCGCCATTCAAATAAAAACAGCAATAATAGAAAATCAAAAAATTCAGCAAATATCAGCACTTCTTTCAGTGCCACAACAAGGGCAAGACTGGGCAATATCACTAACATTAATGCGAGCAAGCCAGCGAGTTGTTGTTGCGAAAAACTATTGCTTGGATTGGCAACCTTGTTACCCAGTAATTGTAATATATGGCCAGCGCCTGTGGCGGGGTGGTAGCGTAGCGGCAGGGGAAAAAATAATGATGCCAATGCAGCTAATAACAGCATTAGCTGATTGGGCATCATTTGGTATAGCTCAAGTAAGCTAGGCATTAGCCGAGACGCTTAACCATTTCCGCAATCATTAAGCTTGAGTGTTTCGCGGCTACCACTAGGTATTCATCAAATGATTGGCTTGATTCTTTACCAGCGATGTCAGACAGCGAACGAATGATCACAAATGGCACGCTAAATTGATGACAAACCTGTGCAATGGCCGCGGCTTCCATTTCAACTGCCGCCATGGTGGGGAAGTTGTTACGGGCGTATTCCACTTTTACTGGATCGGCCATAAAAGTATCGCCAGTACAAATTAAGCCTTCAATCACCTTTACCTGTTCATCAACGGCGGCAACCGAGTCTTTCGCTACTTGCACTAACTTCGCATCGGGTAAAAATGCTGCTGGCAGTTGTGGTACTTGGCCTATTTCATACCCAAAGGCGGTCACGTCAACATCGTGATAACGCACTTCAGATGAGATCACCACATCGCCTACTTGTAGCGCTTGATCGTAACCGCCCGCAGAGCCGGTGTTAATCACAGTATCGGGTTGGTATAGCTCAAGTAATAAGCTAGTTGCTACCGCAGCAGCCACTTTACCTATGCCTGATTTAGTTAAAATTACTTCCACGCCGTGTAGTTTACCGCGGTAAAATTCACAGCCTGCGATGGTTTTGGTTTCTACTTGTTCAAGTTGTGCGCGCAGTAGTTCAACTTCTTGTTCCATTGCGCCGATAATGCCTATTTTCATCTTGATGATTCTGCTATGTAAAATAATTAACTGGATATTAGCATATACCCAATAAACTTGAAGATGCATGTTTCAGAGCACTGCCATGTTTTCAATACTAGGCACGCTAATGCAGGAATGTAGACACCTTTTAAATGAGCGTAACAACACTTTTTGATTTGAAATCAGGGAAACACGGCGGCGCTCCCAAAGGGCAAGTTTTACACGCGTTAATGCTGCGTTATTGATTTTAATAAGGGGAAAGCCATTACCTGCAATCAATGCCTTACCTAAACGCGTGTAAAATCTTGCTGAAATCAAGCATCTTGGGTATGAGCAAAATTGATAGAAACGCCATCCGCTTACAACAATCGCTTAAATGCGGCAGAAAAAGCCACGAAAAACCATAAACAAGCGGGGTTTGGCCTGTTTTTTGTCAGGTCAAATGTGTAAAATCGAGCCCCATTTTGGATTTAAGCAACTTAAAATACAGGTTTCGCGATGACAGCAACAAATGAACTATTGAAAGACTTACAAGCCCGTGGGCTGATTGCACAGTGTACCGCTGATGAAGAATTAGCTGAGCACCTTTCAACAGGTTGTCGCACTTTGTATTGTGGCTTCGATCCCACTGCCGACAGCCTACACATAGGTAGCCTAGTACCACTATTGGTACTAAAGCGTTTTCAGCAGTTTGGTCATAAGCCATTAGCCCTAGTTGGCGGCGCAACGGGCTTAATTGGTGACCCAAGTTTTAAAGCAGCAGAGCGTCAGCTAAACACCACCGATGTAGTGGAAGGCTGGGTAGAAAAAATTAAAGCACAGGTCAGCGCCTTTGTTGATTTTAACGAATCAGAGAACGGCGCCGAGGTGGTTAACAACCTAGATTGGATCGGTAAGATTGATACCATCACCTTTATGCGTGACATAGGTAAATACTTCAGCGTTAACGCGATGATCCAAAAAGAGTCGGTTAAACAGCGCATTGAGCGTGAAGGCTCGGGTATCTCATACACTGAATTCAGTTACATGCTGTTGCAGTCGTACGACTTTGCGGCGCTAAACCGTGATAAGAACTGTACTTTGCAAATCGGCGGTTCAGATCAGTGGGGTAATATCACTGGTGGTACTGAATTAACTCGTCGCATGAACAAAAACCAAGTGTTTGGTTTAACGTTGCCATTGGTAACAAAATCAGACGGCACTAAGTTTGGTAAAACTGAGTCTGGCACCATTTGGTTAGATGAGAACAAAACTTCATCTTACTCTTTTTACCAGTTCTGGTTAGGCACGGCTGATGCTGACGTGTACAAGTTCCTACGTTACTTTACTTTCTTAAGCATTGAAGAAATTGCAGCCATTGAAGAAAGTGATAAGGCGATTCAAGGTCGCCCTGAAGGCCAGCAAGTGCTTGCTCGTGAAGTCACCCGTTTAGTTCGCGGTGAAGAAGGCCTAGCCTCAGCTGAGCGTATTACTGGCGCCTTGTTCTCTGGCGATTTAACCTCACTGAGTGAGTCTGATTTAACCCAACTTGCTTTAGATGGCTTGCCAATCACTGAAGTAGAAGGTGATTCACTTTCTCTGGTTGAGCTATTAACTTCTTCAGAGCTTGCTAAGTCAAACAAGATGGCACGTGAGTTTATCGGTAATGGCGCGGTATCGGTTAATGGTGAAAAAGTAGCTGATACTGAAGCTGTATGTAATAAAGCAGATGCTATGTACGGCAAATTTACCTTAATCAAGCGCGGTAAAAAACTATTTAACTTATACATCTGGAAGTAATACTTGCCGGTAGATAAGTGAGTAAAAGGAGAAGCTAAGCTTCTCCTTTTTTGTTTGTGAAATTGGAGCGAGCAGTGAGCAAACCCAGTTGCGAGCAAGTCCTTCAGGAAGTGATAGCTAAAGTAAAAGCAGAGTTTCCGTTTCATGCGCCCGAGTCGAGCATTTGCAGCGACCATTGTGAGGTCTGCACTAAGAAGCTATTAGAGCTGGTGGAAATGGAGATTATTGGCTGGCAAACCCGCTTAGACCAAGGTGATAAGCCTAACTTTGCCGAGTTAAATCAATTTGTTAAGTTATGTAAAAACGTGCGCCGAGCACTGGTGCGTAATGGCCTATTAGTTAAATAGTCAAGTAATTAAGGGCTGTTATCAGCCCATGTTGTAAAAAGCTTACTGTTGAAACTCCGCCACTTGTTCTTTGTTTTCAGGATCAAGTAGAGGATCTTGGTTAATGAGCTTAATCCGACGAATATCTTCTATGCGAAAAATAAGATTACCTGAGTCTTCGGCATCTTTGTAATCATGAACCCGATCATCATCACCCCAGTAACGCACTTGCTTCATTAACACAAAGCCACTGCTTAAACGGTTATTGCTTACCTGCTCGTATAGGGATTTAGCGACATTACCGTAGTAATAATAAGTTTCCATGCCATCATTTTCTTCTGGCACGTTAAATTGGGCAAACACCCAAACGCGCTCTTCACTGACATTACTAGTGGCGGCATCCACTTCTTCGGAAAAGCGGCAGCCTGAAAGTAAGGTGAATACGCATAACAATAAAACTTTTAGTTTCATTTTTTCCTCGTCACAGCTGATAGGGTCATATTTAAGGCGCTATTATGGTCTAACTGGGTTGTAAAAGTCGATGATGTTTTTGTGATGGGGTGTTGTTTTTGGCATGAATCTAGTCATGCCAAAAGCCATTCTCAGCCAGCCGTGCGTTTTAACAATGTCAGCACTTCGCTGTGATGGCTGTGAGGGAACATATCAAATAGTTGCGCTTTTTCTAATTGATATTGTTCAAGCAAACGTAAATCAGCCACTAAGGTGGCGGGGTTACAACTCGAATAAATCAGCCAAGCAGGTTGCAGTTGATTAATGGAGCCGCACAACTGTTGGCCTAAACCTCGTCTTGGCGGATTAACTACAAGAAGCTCAGGTGGTTGGTTTTGTGCCATAGCAAATGCTGTTGAATCAAGCGCCTGAAAGGTAAAATCACTGATACCCATTTCACTGGCTGAGCGTGTAGCACAATCGATGGCTGAAGCCGATATTTCAATGCCTGTTACCTTTAAGTCTCTGCTGGCCAAATGCAAAGCGAACCCTCCGACCCCAAAAATAGGTCCCAACAGTTAGATACTTCTAATGACTCACTCCAGTCTTTGGCGGTTTGGTACAGTTTGGCCGCGACCGTATTATTGGTTTGAAAGAAGCTTTGTGGCTGAATGTATAAAGGCACATGATTGAGTTGCTGTGACAACATCGTCTCAGCGGTCAGGATTATTTCCGTTTCGCCTTCAAGGATCGCTTTGTGCTCAGGCTGTAAATTTACCGAGCAGACTTGAAGCTCGGGCCATTGGATTTGTAGCCAAGGTAAGCATTTTCGGATTTTATCCAGATGATTTTTTGAGCGCAGCACCAGGCGTAGTAGCCAAGTCTGTTCGGTTGGATTATAGGTGAGTAGCACAAATTTAAGTTCGCCGCGGCGTGTTTCAATGCTGTAGGGCTCTAATTTAGCAAAGCTAATGAAGGCTTTTACTTGCTCAAAAGCGGCTTTAAATGCAGTCGGGTAAAGTGGACAGTTGACTAAATCCACCGCCTGCTTTTGATGATTAATGATACCAAGTATGGGGTGTTCAGACGTGCCTTGTACCACCATTTTAGCTTTGTTGAGAAACCCTTGTGGTAAGCTGGCCAAGGGGGAAAAATGATGTTAGTAGGAGAAAATGGCGCAAGTAGACTCGTTAAGTTTTGCTGCTTCTTGCTTAATTGTTCAGGGTAGGTGACATCGATTTGCGAACAAGACTGGCATAGTCCAGCAGAATAGTATTCACACTGCATGTGAAGGTGGCTCTGACAAAGAAAATAAAGCGGAATTTATACAAAAATACGCTTTGCGCCAAGTAAAACTCGTCGCTGCCTGACTAAATTTCTATGCCTTCGTTAAGGTTGTTAAACCTTGCTGATATTGCGTGGTTAGCTAGCTGGGTAAGCCTAACGGTTACGTCATGAATTTGTGCCTGCTCGGAAACCTCAGTTTTACTTAAGCCCATTACGAGCAGATTGGATAGTGCTATTCATGTCGTGACTGCCGTTTCGGGCTCATCATTTAGAGAGGCGCACCGCAACGCTTATTACCACTCTTTAGTTGATTGACAAGTGCCATAATACTGCTTGGCAAATAACTTGCCTTGCAAACTCACTCGGTGGCTAGAATGCACTGAATTTAGGTGACGATCGATTGAGGTGACAAGCACTTCACCTGTGCTGGTTTCATCAATAAAGGCAGCGCCATTGCCTTTGTAAACAAGTTTCACCGGTTTGATTGAGCCGTTATCAGCGATAATAAATCCACTTGGGCCTTGGGGATCGATTTCAAATTTGAGTTTTAGCTCTGCGTTACTTTGACCAAATTGGTCACTGTAGCGAGTATAGATGCAATCGATAATTGGATTCGCGCCAATAGCAGCGAAAGCTTGGCTGAATGGCAGCATAGTCAGTAGGATGAGGGCTTTTACAGCATGTGAATACTTAGCTTTCATAAATTAATCTCGTTATTTCCTTTAATATCAAAATATTGAAGGGTAATGTGCCTAGGCTGAAGATATCACACCCTGCTCGGCTCTAACATCAAGACTTAAACATGCTTGATGCTAGTTATCCGAGTAGGAGGAAGATTAATGTTTACACGCCAAGGTAATCCATGATGCCATCGGCTGCTTTGCGGCCCTCGTCAATGGCTGTTACCACTAAGTCAGAGCCACGCACGGCATCGCCGCCAGCGAAGATTTTTTCATTACTGGTTTGAAACGCAAAGGCCCCTTTTGCGGGCGCTTTAATGCGTTGCCACTGATCAAGCTCGACCCCATGTTGACCGAGCCAAGGTGCTGGACTGGGCTGAAAACCAAACGCCATGATAATAGCATCTGCCGCGAGCACTTCGTCAGAGCCTTCGATAGGCTCAGGGCGACGACGGCCATTTTCATCAGGCTCGCCAAGTTTGGTTTTAATAATCTTAACCCCTGAGACTTCACCTTGGTTGTTAAGCTCAATGGCAGTAGGTTGTACGTTAAAAATAAACTCGACGCCTTCTTCCTTGGCGTTTTGTACTTCGCGTTTTGAGCCGGGCATGTTGGCTTCGTCACGGCGATAGGCGCAAGCTACACTGGCTGCACCTTGACGTATAGAGGTGCGAACGCAGTCCATAGCGGTATCACCACCGCCCAGTACCACTACTTTTTTATCTTTCATATCAATGAAATCAGCGGGTGAGTTTTCAAAACCCATTAAGCGATTAATGTTTGCAACTAAAAAGGGCAGGGCATCGTAAACACCGGGCGCACTTTCGTTTTCCAGATCGGCACGCATGTTGGTGTAAGTCCCGGTGGCGACAAACACCGCGTCATATTGACTGAGTAAATCTTCAAAAGCGATATCTTTACCGACATCAACATTGAGTTTGAATTCAATGCCCATTGAAGTGAATACTTCACGGCGGCGGATCATGACTGATTTTTCCAGCTTAAAAGGTGGAATACCGAACGTAAGTAGGCCACCAATTTCGGGATAGCGATCAAACACCACGGTTTTTACGCCGCCGCGCGCTAATATATCGGCGCAGGCAAGACCTGCAGGCCCCGCGCCAACAATGGCGACTTTTTTATCGGTGGCAACCACTTGTGACATATCAGGGCGCCATCCCATTTCAAAGGCTTTTTCGGTAATGTATTTTTCTACGTTACCTATGGTAACCGCACCAAAATCATCGTTTAAGGTACAAGCTCCTTCACATAATCTGTCTTGTGGGCACACGCGACCGCACACTTCAGGCAAACTATTGGTTTGGTGACATAACTCTACAGCTTCTAAAATTTTTCCCTCCGTCGCCAACTTTAACCAGTTTGGAATGTAGTTGTGTACCGGACACTTCCATTCACAATAAGGGTTGCCGCACTCAAGGCAGCGGTCTGATTGCATTTGTGCTTGGCTATCGTTAAAGGGTTTGTAAATTTCAATAAACTCTTCTTTACGCACGGTGATCGGTTTCTTCGGCGGATCAATGCGTTGTACGTCAATAAATTGAAAGACATTCTGGCTCATAATAATTCCTTATTGGGCTTCAACCCGTAGCTCGGCAGTGGAACGACTACGGTGGCCTAACAATGATGAAAGCTCCGCGGACTTAGGTTTAATTAATCTAAACAGTGGTAAATATTGATGAAATTTAGCCAAGATTTGTTCGGCGCGCGCACTGCCCGTTTCATCGAGATGCAAGTTGATCAGGCCGCGTAAGTGCTCTTGGTGAATGATTAAATCATCTAATTCAATCGCCTCAACCAGCTCTGGGTTTAGCTTCTCGCTAAAGTTACCTGCCTCATCAAGAATGTAAGCAAAACCGCCCGTCATCCCTGCCGCGAAGTTAACGCCCACTTCACCTAACACAGTGATAATACCGCCGGTCATGTATTCACAGCCGTTGTCGCCAATGCCTTCCACCACGGCATGGGCGCCGGAGTTACGCACCGCAAAGCGCTCACCCGCGCAGCCTGCAGCAAATAACTGACCACCAGTCGCGCCGTATAAGCAGGTGTTGCCGATGATGGCGGCCTCGTGGGATTTAAACGCCACGCCCGCATGAGGGTGGATCACTAACTTACCGCCCGCCATGCCTTTGCCGACGTAATCGTTGGCGTCACCAGTGAGATATAACTCGACGCCGCCAGCATTCCACACGCCAAAGCTTTGCCCAGCGGTGCCGTTCAGTATAATTTTTATAGGATCGCTCGCCATGCCTTGATTGCCATGGCGCTTGGCGATAATGCCGGAAATCATCGCGCCGACCGAGCGGTCGGTATTGCGAACCGTATGGCGATAGACGCCGCCTGATTTGTGCGTAATCGCATCACTTAATTGCTCGGCCAATTTGCGGTTAAGCTCGCCTTTATCAAACGGCGGGTTGGCTTCGGTGCAATATAATGGATGCCCTTTGGTACTTTTTGGCGCATACAAAATGGCAGACAAATCTAGCTTACTTTGTTTTTGGCTTTCACCATCTTTAACTAATAATAAGTCGGTGCGGCCAATTAAATCCGTTAGCTGTTTTACCCCTAATTGCGCCATCAGCTCACGGGCTTCTTGGGTGATAAACTTAAAGTAGTTCATCGCCATTTCCGGCAAGCCGTGATAATGATCGCGGCGCAGTTTTTCATCTTGAGTTGCCACACCTGTGGCGCAGTTGTTGAGATGGCAAATACGCAAATACTTACAACCTAACGCGACCATAGGGCCGGTGCCAAAGCCAAAGCTTTCCGCGCCGAGGATCGCCGCTTTGATCACATCTAAACCAGTTTTAAGGCCGCCATCCACTTGCAAGCGCACTTTATGGCGCAAGTTGTTGGCAACCAGTGCTTGATGGGTTTCGGCAAGGCCGAGCTCCCAAGGGCTGCCCGCGTATTTGACCGAGGTTAATGGGCTTGCACCCGTGCCACCGTCATAGCCAGAAATGGTAATCAAGTCGGCATAGGCTTTGGCTACGCCCGTAGCGATGGTGCCGACACCGGGCTCAGACACTAATTTAACTGAGACTAAGCAATCTGGATTAATTTCTTTAATATCAAAAATCAACTGAGCTAAGTCTTCAATAGAATAGATATCATGATGAGGTGGTGGTGAAATTAGCGCCACACCGGGCGTGGAATAACGCAACTTAGCAATTTGCGCGGTGACTTTATGGCCGGGTAATTGGCCGCCCTCACCGGGTTTGGCCCCTTGCGCCACTTTAATTTGAATGACTTCGGCATTCATTAAATAGTGCGGCGTAACGCCAAAGCGTCCTGAGGCAATTTGTTTGATTTTTGATAGACGTTTGTTGCCAAAGCGAGCGGGGTCTTCACCGCCTTCTCCTGAGTTAGAGCGCCCGCCTAGGGTATTCATTGCAATTGCTAAGGCTTCATGGGCTTCAGGGCCGAGCGCACCAATGGACATGGCGGCAGAGTCAAAACGCTGATACAAAGACTCCGGCGCTTCAACTTGATCAAGGGCAATGGCTTTGGTATCGCTGGTAAGATTAAATAAATCGCGCAGACTGGAAACGGGGCGCAGATTGACCGTATCAGCAAACACTTTATAGTCTTGGTAATCACCTGACTTCACCGCCACTTGTAGGCTGGTCACCACATCAGGGTTGTAGGCGTGGTATTCACCGTCATGCACGTATTTTAGTAAGCCGCCTTGTTCGAGTGGCTTACGATGAATGTAGGCTTGTCGGTGTAAGCGCAGGGCATCTTGTTCAAAATCAGTGAACTTAGCGCCAGCAATACGAGAGGTGACGCCTTTAAAGCAGCGCTCAATGACTTCGTCATCAATGCCGATGGCTTCAAATAACTGCGAGCAGCGATAACTGGCGACCGTTGATATGCCCATCTTCGACATGATTTTGTATAAGCCTTTATTAATACCGTTACGATAATTTTCAAGGGCATCACGTAGGTTAAGATTTAAGGTGCCGTTATCAACCAATTGCCCTAACGTTTCATAGGCTAAATAGGGATAGACAGCCGTTGCACCAAAGCCGAGTAACACGGCAAATTGGTGTGGGTCGCGGCAGCTGGCGGTTTTAACCACTATGTTAGTGTCGCAGCGTAGGTTGTTATTTACCAGTGCTTGCTGTACTGCGCCCACCGCCATCGCGGCTGGGATCGGCAGCTGATCTGGTGAAATGTTCTTATCTGATAACACCAGTAATACCGTGCCACTTTGCGCTAACGAAACGGCTTGTTGTGCAATGCGCTCAACCGCCGCGCCTAAGCCTTCGTCGACACTAAAGGTGAGATCTATTTGGCCATGTTGGTAATGTTGTTGATCCAGTGCTAACAATTGCTTAATGTCGCTGTAAAGTAGAATCGGCGAGTCAAACATCACACGGTTGGCGTGGCCGGTAGTTTCATTAAACACATTTTGCTCTTGACCAATGCAAGTGGCCAAGCTCATAACGTGATTTTCACGCAGTGGGTCAATCGGGGGGTTAGTGACCTGGGCAAATTTTTGTCTAAAATAATCATACAAGCTGCGTGGCCGCTGTGACAGCACCGCCATCGGCGTGTCATCGCCCATTGAGCCGGTAGCCTCTTGGCCGATTTCGCCAAGCACACGGATCACTTGCTCAATCTCTTCGGCGGAATAGCCAAACGATTTGTGATAGCTTTTCAGTGTGAGCTCATCCATTTGCCGAGCGCCAATGGCATTGTCGGGTATTTGACTAAATGGCTGCAAACGTTGGCTGTTGGCACTGAGCCACTCGCGGTATGGGTGGCGGTTTTTTAAGTCTTGGTCAATTTCAAATGAGGTCCATAGCTTGCTGGTTTTGGTGTCGATAACAAACAACTCACCAGGGCCAACGCGGCCTTTTTCAACTACCTCATCGGGTTGGTAATCCCAAATACCGACTTCAGAAGCAAGGGTAATAAAGTTGTCTTTGGTGATCACATAGCGAGCAGGGCGTAGGCCATTACGGTCTAAGCCACAACCGGCAAAACGACCGTCGGTCATCACGATGCCGGCAGGACCATCCCAAGGCTCCATGTGCATGGAGTTAAAGTCGTAGAAGGCTTTGAGGTCGTCATCCATTGAAGGGTGCTTTTGCCAGGCGGGTGGCACCACCAAGCGAAAAGCGCGGAAAAGATCCATGCCGCCAGCAAGGAATAATTCCACCATGTTATCTAATGAGGATGAGTCTGAGCCAGAGGTGTTCACAAAGGGCGCAGCATCTTGCATGTCGGGTAATAGCGGCGAGCCAAATTTATAAGAGCGTGCCTTGGCCCATTGGCGGTTGCCTTCGATAGTGTTGATTTCACCGTTGTGAGCCAATAAACGAAATGGTTGTGCCAATGGCCAGCGTGGTGAGGTGTTGGTTGAGAAGCGCTGGTGGAATAGGCAAATGCTGGTTTCCATGCGAATATCGGCCAGATCCAAATAGAAAGTAGGTAAATCCTCTGGCATCACCAAGCCTTTGTAGATCACCACTTGATTCGACAAACTGGCGATATAAAAGTCGTCATCATCGTTGATACGTTTTTCAATGCGGCGGCGTACCAGATAAAGGCGACGTTGCAAGTCTGACGCGCGCCAGCCCGTTGGTGCGTTAATAAAAATTTGCTGAATATCAGGTACGCTTTGCTTAGCAATATCACCTAATACATTGATATCAACTGGTACTGTGCGCCAACCTACCAAGGTCAGGGTTTCGCGGGCGAGCTCTTCAGTGATGATTTGTTTTGCACGCTTCGCTTTTTGTGCATCTTGGCTTAGAAAAAGCGTACCAATGGCGTAATTGCGACCTAAGTTCCAGTTGTTTTCTTTGGCGACGGCACGAAAGAAGCTGTCGGGTTTTTGCATTAATAAACCACAGCCATCACCGGTTTTGCCATCAGCAGAGATGCCGCCGCGATGCTTCATTCTATCTAATGCTGAAATAGCAACGCGCACCAGCTTATGGCTAGTTTTACCCTTAGTGTGGGCGATTAAGCCAAAGCCACAATTGTCACGTTCAAAAGAGGGGTGGTAAAGAGACATAACTTTGCTCCAATTCCTATCATCGCCATCTCTAAAATATGTGGGATTAGCTTGCGATGATGCGTATTCGTTAAGTTGGCGAGAAACTAACCAGAAAAGCACAAGGAGTCAAATTTCGTTTACATTTAGTTAGGCTTGTTAACATTTATTTTTATTTAACCTTTTCAGCTGTCTATCCAGTTACTTTCTGGCAGTAAATTGTCAGGTGCGCGTTATTCTAGTCATTAAACTTAAGTTTAGGCTGTTTTTTGAACAAAAAGTTTACTGCTTTGTTAAAAATATAATAAACCCTTACTTAGTGCTTGTTTGATTTACCTCTACAACTTACTCCCTCTAGCTGATTAGCATGTCGACTTTGATTGAAGGGATAGAAGTAAACGCTATGCAGTTACATCATTGGGTAAATACCTTAGGCCAAGATTTAAAATCTCGTTATGGAGAAACGGTGCGTAAGCTCACCATACATGGCAACTTTACTTGCCCAAATCGCGATGGGACATTAGGCACTGGTGGCTGTACTTTTTGTAATGTGGCGTCTTTTGTCGATGAAACCACTGCTGTGCAATCTATCGCGCAGCAGTTAGATGTTAAAGCCGAGCAGCTTAAGGCCAAGAGTTCGAAATATTTAGCTTATTTTCAGGCTTATACCAGCACTTACGGTGAGGTACTTGAATTAGACAGGCTATATCGGGAAGCCATGGCGTATCGCAATATAGTGGGATTATGTGTTGGCACTCGGCCGGATTGTGTGTCTGATGTGGTGTTGAATTTACTCTCAGGGTATCGCGAGCAGGGCTATGAAATTTGGCTTGAGCTTGGCTTACAAACCAGCAATGATAAAACCCTAAAGCGCATTAACCGTGGTCATGGTTGGGCCGAATATGAACATGTCTGCCTGAAAGCAAGAGCGTTAGGAATAAAAGTGTGTACCCACTTAATTGTCGGTTTGCCCGGCGAGGGTTGGCAAGATTATCAACAGACCATAGATAAGGTTGTCGCATTAGGGGTTGATGGACTTAAATTGCATCCTTTACATATTGTTATAGGTTCAACTATGGCGAAAGCTTATGCTGCAAATAGGTTAGCTGCTATTACACTTGAGGAATACGTTGCCGTTGCGGTAATGATGATCCAGCGCACGCCTGCTGAAGTGGTTTATCATCGCGTTTCTGCAACAGCACGAAAGCCAACCTTGATTGCGCCTGCGTGGTGTGAAGATCGTTGGCAAGGTATTATTGCTGTTGCCAAAGGGTTAGCTGCGTCAGGTTCACAAGGAAGTCAAACAAACTCCCGCTATCTATTTCGTTCTGTGAGCTAACACGGATGTTTCAACGGATAAGTTGTTTAAGGCTGGTTAAATGAGCGCAGTCATTCATAATAACAGTGGAGTATGGATAAGGGGGCGCAGAGCCACTATTGCATGTTTAATAAGTGTTTTAATTTAATAATTTATTGCTTGTCTGTTGTTCTATTTGCAGGCTCAAGTGGCTTTGCCTATAGTGCCGATAATCTATTAGATACCGAAAAGCCAAAATCTATTAATATAGTCGTACCAGATGGGCATGTACCCTTTGGTTTTTATCAAGACGACTTATTAACGGGGGTGCTAACGGATTATTGGGCTCTTTGGGCGGAAAATACAGGCATTGACGTGAACGTGCTGGCGCAAACTGAGGCAAGCTTTGGCGATGCGCGCAATATTCAGCTTAGCCTCTCATCACAAAGTTATAACCCCGATGTATTACGTATCCCGTTAGTGGGGTTAAAGGTCAAGTTATACTATTTAAAGAAAAACCAGCGGCTTATTTCTCGTGCGCTACAGGATAAGCAAAATCAAGTTCGCTTAGGGTATGTTGAACGTAAAGGTTTTTTACGTGACAACGTAGAGCGGCAAATTAACATTCAAGCTAACGCTTATGACTCTTCTATTGTGCTTATGTGGCATTTAATCCAAGGTGATATTGATGCTATTGCAGCGGTTAGTATTGATACTGGTGCTGGCCAGAGTGATGATCTACTTACTTTATTCATGAACTCTTATCATTTAGCTGAACTAGACGTGGTCGCGCAGGTTGAGCCGACTCAGGGTGAGTTAATTGATTGGATAAGTTGGGGCGCTAATCTGATCAGCTCTTCTGAGTTGCAAAAACTCGACGCTAAATGGCTTTCTTTATCTGGCATGTGGTGGTGGATATTTTTACCCATCGTTATTGCGGTGGCGTTAACTATCTTTATCGTGCGAGGGGTTAAGCGTAGGGGGCAAAATAAATCGTTTTCACTTGCCATGATGCCTTTTGCTTCTGTGGTGATTAGTCAAGATGGTAAATATTTACTTGAAGCGAACGCCATGGCTCAAGAGCTGAAACTGTGCCCGGAAGATCCCTATAAACAGCCGTTACCTGAGTGCCTACAGCCTGTCGCGAGTTTAATTCAAACCAGTTTGGATGAGGGTGAAATTGTAAACCAACAAATTGGTTTAACCTGTTTATCGGGGAGTTGGCACTTTTTCATTTTAAACGCCAAGCGTATTCAGCGGGGTAAACATCATTACTGGTTGTGCCAACTTTGTCGGTTAACGGCGCAGCCTGATTTTCGCCCTTTACCTCAACAACAAGCCTTATTACGTGATGTTTTAGCGGCAATTACCAGCCCAGCTTGCATTAAAGATAAACAGGGTGTGGTGCTCGCCTGTAACAAGCTTTGGTCCGATTTGGTTGGTTTAAAAAACGGTGATGTTATTGGCAAACGTGACAGAGATGTACTGTCAAAAGATGAATTAGCGCGTCAGCGGCCTTTAGAATCAAAAGCTTGGCTGGGGCAAGTACAGCGCGGTGATGATATTATTGTCTACCCAATGGAAAACGAACAGCAAAATATATACGCTTTGCTGGTGGTTCTGAACCAGTCTCAGACCCTTACTCGACAAGAATGTGATGCCGAAAAAACGCAATATTTAACCGCTTCTTTAATGGCCATGTTTAATGATTACCCTGATCCGGTTGCGATTGTGACACAAGCGGGTTTATGTAAAGTGGCTAACAATGCATTTGCTGATGCCATGGTGCAAAAGCCATTAACTGATGTTATTAACCAAGCTGTCGCTAATATTTTGCCAAGCGATAAAGTTGACTGGAATCAACGTCAGCACAAACAGATATTTCGAGCTAAAGATAGTGTTAAGTATGAAGAGCTGGTGTTTTTACCTCAAGGCCAGCAGCAATGGCTTGAAGTAGTGAAGAACCCATTTGTATTTCCACTTGATAACGAAGCCGCTATTTTGATGGTCACCCATGATATTACCGAACGTAAGGATACGGAGCAGCAACTGGCTGACGCAATTGGTAAGTTAGAAGAGCTTAGTTTTATTGATAGCTTAACCCAAGTAGCTAATAGACGTAGTTTTGATGAACAATTACGTTATTACTGGCGCAGCAGTATTAGCCAAGAGCAATCGATGTCACTTATCTTACTGGATATCGACTTTTTTAAGCCGTATAACGACAATTATGGCCATCAAGAAGGCGATCAAGCGCTGACCTTAGTCGCTAGCACCATTAAGAATGCATCCAAGCGAGCAACCGACTTAGTGGCACGTTATGGCGGGGAAGAGTTTGTTATTTTATTGCCCGACACTGATAAAGCAGGTGCAGAGCATATTGCTGAACTGATCCGCCAAGCGGTAGAGGATAAGAATATTCCCCATGCTCATTCACAGGTCGCTAACCATATTACGGTGAGTTTAGGCATCGCCACCCTGACGCCCGATCCAGACTTAGATTACGACACCTTAATTGAACAAGCCGACTTAGCGTTATATCAAGCCAAAGACAGTGGTAGAAACCAACTACTGCATTTTGAACAGTTGGCAGGCATGATGGATGAAGCGAGCGACTAAGGGATAAACTAGCCACTAAAGACAGCTAATAAAAAAGGCGCTTATTTGCGCCTTTTGTATTTCGACTAAACAATTACTCCTAGGGCCTAAAGCCGCCTGGGACACCTTTTGTTGTTACCGCAACCGCATCATGGGCGTGAAGACTTTCATAATGGTTTACGCGTACCCAAAAGTCGGCAAATTCAGCGCGTGGCGTTAATGCATGCTGCAAACGACGTGCTGCATCTTCACAAAACATTAGGTTTTGGCCATTTAAACGCGCAAATTCTTGCTCATCTTCACGCTTAACCGCCGCTTGTACTGGCGTTTGCAGTGCTTGCTCAACTAAGTCAATGATTTCAATAATAGGTAAATATTGGTTTTCATTGGTTAGTTTTACTTTCACCTGAGCATTACTGCGCTGACTGTGAGGCGTGGCTACTATGCCTTGTGTTGTGCCTAACCATGCATGAACTGCTTCTTTGTCTAGGCTTTCGCCTGTGGCAAAGTTGTCGTTAAAAGCTTGTTGGATCAACTGGCGCGCTAAGGCTGCAGAGCAAGGGCAAGTAGACGAATAAGGTACGTTTAATTCAAGCTCAAGTTCAAAGTTGTCGTCCTCTTGGCGTGCGGTAAGTACCACAGGATAGGCCTTCCAGCCTTGCTTACCACTGATCAGTGATTTGCGACGTAAATGATAATCAAACGACAATTTTAAATGCGCTTGATTACTCAAGTCTTCGTGACTAACTAGAAAATCATCTAATAATTGTTTTAGGCTCGCTAGGGTCACTTCGCCATTAACTGATAATTCATCAAGTAATAAATACAAGCGTGACATATGAATGCCTTTAGCTTTGGTATCAGCGAGATTAACAAAAGCTTCTGCCTTTGCACTGACTTGACGCGCGGCTTGATTATCACTTGAAACCATCAGAGGTAACTCTATTTGGCTCATTCCAACCCAGTCTAATAGCCCTTCTTTTTGGGCGAAGGCACTATTGGCAACGTCCGGCATTGATGATGACATTAAGGCGATACTCCTGATTACTACTAAAACAGACCCAATTCTATCACTGAGCGAAGGTGTTTTGGCTCAAATTTTGATAAGGCCGCGAATTATAAACCCCTTAGGGCAGATTAAAAACCATAAAAAACCAAGGTTTTTCACTTTAGGTCGTTTATTATTGGGGCCATAAAAGGGAGCGTTTGCATGAAAAAAATGAAAGTCTGGTCGCAGTTTTATGTTTCATACTTAACTCGTTTAGGTATTTTTAAGTTCAGTTTAATGATGGCCACCTGTCTGATTTTGCTGGCGCTTTTTGTACAGATAGCCGTCACTTTATTTTTGTCGGGAGAGGTTAAGCAAATAGACCTGATCCGTTCGGTATTTTTTGGCCTGTTGATTGCGCCTTGGGCAATATACTTTTTTTCGGCCGTGGTAGATCAATTGGAGCTGGCGCGAAAGAAATCAAGTCTGATGGTAAAAAAACTGCAACAGATGCGCGAGCGAGACCTAGAGCGCGCCCAAGAGCTAACCCAAACCATTGAACAAATGCACCAAGAATTTGAGCAGCGTAAAAAAGCAGAGCGTGCTCGCAGTGCAGCGATGACAGAGTTAGAAAATGAGATAAAGCAGCGCGAAGAAGCGCAGCGCACCTTAGAGGATAAAACGGCACTACTGCGCTCTTTCATTGATAGCTCCCCTGATTTGGTTTACTACCGCAATGAAGATAGTTGCTTTTCCGGTTGTAATAAAGCGGTAGAAGAGCTGACGGGACGCACCGAGTCACAATTAATCGGCTTAACGCCAAGGGATGTTTATCGCTCTGATATCGCTGATAAAATAATTGAAACCGATGCCGCTGTATTTGAATCCAATGAGCCCCTTACCTATGAGCAATGGCTGGAGTTTCCATCAGGGCGTAAGGCTAATTTTGAATTAAGTAAGGTGCCGTTTTTTGATCAAAAGGGTAAACGTTTGGGCTTATTAGGCTTTGGTCGCGATATCACCGAGCGCAAAAAATACGAAGAAAAGCTCGAAAAAGCCAGCCGTGATAAAACCACTTTTATCTCTACTATTAGTCACGAACTGCGCACGCCTCTTAACGGTATTGTTGGCTTAAGTCGCATGTTGCTCGATGGTGAGCTCAGTCAACAGCAACGCAAGTACCTTAAAACCATTCATGTTAGTGCCACCACCTTAGGCAATATTTTTAACGATATTATTGATTTAGATAAGTTGGATCGAAAGCGTTTAGAAATCGTCAAGCAGCCGCTCAATTTTCATGACTTTGTTTCAGATTTAGAAAGTTTGGCGCATATCCAAGCGCAGCAAAGAAATCTTTATTTAGCTTGTGAAAATGCCCCTAATCTGCCGGATTATATCGAAGCCGATGGCACCCGTTTACGCCAAGTAATGTGGAACTTGATCAGCAATGCGGTCAAATTTACCGATCAAGGGCGCGTTGATATTCGCGTTAGTGCGATGGCATTAGGTGAAGATAAAGCGCGCATTCGCATGGAAGTACAGGACTCAGGTATTGGTATACCGGAAGATCAAATTAAGAAAATATTCTCCATGTATTATCAGGTTAAAGGCACCAAGCAAGCTACCGGAACCGGTATCGGGCTAGCGGTGTCACATAAGCTAGTGAGCGCAATGGGCGGTGAAATTTTGGTGACCAGTGAGCTAGGCAAAGGCTCAGTGTTTGCGGTTGAGCTGACAGTTGATGTACCGAAAACACTTAATGAGTTAAGTGAGCAAGTTAAGGCCTTGCCCAATCTTGATATTTTGCTGGTGGAAGACGTTGAGCTGAATGTCACCGTTGCCAAAGCATTACTGGAAAAGCTGGGTCATCAAGTCTCGGTCGCCATGACCGGACAAGCGGCATTAGATATGGCAGAGCAGCATGCTTATCAACTCATTTTACTCGATATTCAATTACCCGACTTCAGTGGTTTTGAAGTAGTGGCTAAATTGCGCGATCGTTTTGGCGACGATCTATGTCCTGTGGTAGCGCTGACCGCCAATGTGATTAATGATCGAACGGAGTATTTTGAACAAGGCATGGACGATGCCATTAGTAAACCCCTTAGTGTTGAAGCGGTTGCCGCCATGGTGAGTGAGCTATTCGCCCATGAGCCTTTACCGGTTGCTGTTCATCGTCATGATCACGTTGAAGTAAAACTGGAAACCTTGTTAGACACTGAAATGTTGGGGGATTTTTTAGCTGCGGTGGGTAAATCGACGCTTATTTCAAGTGTGGCTTTGTTTGAGAAATTAATGCCTGAATACTTGGCGGTATTAGAATCTAACCTGATTGCCCGCGATCAAGACGGTATTGTTAGTGAAGCTCATAAAATTAAAGGCGCCGCTGGCTCGATAGGTTTAAAACGCTTACGTGAGCTGGCGCAAAAGGCGCAATCGCCTGACTTGCCCGCGTGGTGGGATAACATTGACGACTGGGTTGAAAAACTCAAGCGCGAATACCCAGCTAACGTTGAGCACTTGTATGAATGGATTGAGCAGCAATGAAGCAAGACGCTCATGTTAAGAAAGAAACAGTGATCTTATTGCATGGTTTAGTGAGAACGCCGCGCTCAATGAATACCATTGCCAAGCACTTGCGCCGTGAAGGCTATCAAGTGATTAACCTCGGCTACGCCTCGCGCCAGCATGATGTGATGACCTTAGCCAATCAGGTGATCCCACAAGCGCTAGCACAGTGCCAAGGGGAACACACCATTCATTTTGTCACCCACTCACTAGGCGGTATTTTGGTGCGGGCATATTTATCCAAACATACAATAGAACAATTAGGCCGAGTAGTGATGTTAGCGCCGCCCAATCAAGGCAGTGAGATTGTTGATAAGCTTGGCCATTTACGCTTATTTAAATGGATTAATGGCGAGGCAGGTTTGCAATTAGGCACCGATGAAATGAGTATGCCTAAGCGACTTGGCGCAGTTGACTATGAGTTGGGCGTGATTGCGGGCACCCGCAGCGTCAACTTGATTTTGTCGACGTTAATGCCCAGACCTAACGACGGCAAAGTAAGTGTTAACAGCACTAAAATTGCGGGTATGAAAGATCACTTAACACTGCCAGTAACTCATACCTTTTTGATGACTAATCGACGCGTGCTTAATGCAATAAGTGCATTTTTAGCGACTGGCAAGTTTGCCAAGTGAGGCGATGATAATGCCTCAAGTATCAGAAATTCGCTTAGCCCGTTATATTGCTATGTCCGGCTATTGCTCACGTCGTCAAGCATCACGTCATATTGATGCCGGTGAGGTGATGTTTAATGGCCGTATTGCCGAGCACATTGACCATGTTCAGGTGGGCGATTTGGTGCAGTTGGCAGGCCAAACTTTAACCCTAAAAGCCGCCTTTAGTTATTGGCTGTTTAATAAACCCGTTGGCGTGGACTGTAATTTAAGGGCGCATCACAGCGCCAGTTTATTGCACTTGTTACCCCTTGATGCTGGGCGCATTTATCCGGTAGGGCGGTTAGATAAAGACTCGCACGGTTTGTTATTGCTCACCGATGATGGCGAGCTATGCCAGCGCTTAATTCATCCGGATTTTTATCACCCTAAAACCTACTTAGTGCAAGTCGAGCGCGCTTTTGATGAGACCTTTTTAAGGGCAATGGCGATGGGTGTGCAGCTAAGAGAGGGGTTAACTCGGCCTTGTCAAATAAGACGGATCGCCCCCGATCAGTTTGAAATTGTATTAACCCAAGGGCTCAATCGACAAATTCGCAAAATGGCGCAAATGCTGGGTTATAAGGTGATTGATTTACAGCGTGTGGCGCTGGCTAATTTAACCTTAGATGGCTTAGTTTTGGCCGCGTGGCGTCAGCTGTCAGCATCAGAGGTTGAAGCGTTGCAGCTGAGCCTAACTCGCGATTGAGCCGATAAAAACCGAGGCGCTAATTTAGCGATGAATATCAAGTAAATGTAAAAATACCGTTGACATAAAATGTCGTCAATCTATTCTTTTATGCAATGCCTCCATATACAGCGATGTCGGCATGTTTCTGTTCATTATTTTAAGGAAGATCAATGAGTAATCGATTAAGTTTGATGATAACCATGGCCTGTGCGCTGCTTGTTAGTGGCTGCTTTGCCGAAAAAGAAGTGCCGAAACAGCCAACGCTCGATACTGTGACCATCACCAGTCCATCTTTGCAAAACAATGTATTACCCATTAAGGCCGAGCGTGAGTTGATTATCTCATTACCACCCTCTTATCACAGCGATAGCAGCAAAACTTATCCCGTGGTGTATTTACTGCACGGATTAGGCGCCAACGCTTATGGCTGGTTTTCTAATATTGGCGGTGAGCCTAATGTTACCAACGCGCTGAAAACCTTGTACGCGCAGCAGCAAATTAACGAAATGATCATCGTGGTGCCAGACAGTTTCACCGAGCATGTCAAAGGTGGCTGGTATAGCAACTCAACGTCAGGTGGCAGCTGGGAGGATTACATCCTTAAAGACGTGATACCTTATGTGGAGGCAAACTATCGCACCAATCAACAACGCGGCATCGCCGGCAGTTCAATGGGTGGCTATGGCGCCCTTAATTTTGCGATTAACTATCCCGAGTTGTTTTCCGGCGTGTATGCCATGAGCCCAGCGTTAGTGGGTGAGCATTGGTTAAGTAACATGAAAACCGATGCACAGCTGGCCGACATTAACGCAGGCTTATCAGCACCAAAAGATCAATGGACTGGAAATGAAGTCATTAATTATTCCGTTGCTTTAGCGTTTGCGCCCAGCAATACCGCGCCCTTGTATGCCGAGGTGCCCTTTACCCAGCAAACGGTTGCGCGTATCAGCGCCCACAGCATCATGACCGCTCTTAATCAGCTTTCGGCCAGCCAGCTCGACAATATCAAAGAGAAAGTGACCGCCATTAAGCTTGATGTGGGTAATAAAGATATCGCTATTCGCGACGACCTGCGCGTGCTAGCAAACGAGCTTGAGCAAAAAGGCATTAACGCGTTTTATAGCGAATACCCCGGCGGCCATGCTGACCGATTAAACTTATTGATTGAGCAGGAAGTGTTTCAGTTTTTCTCGCAGCATTTTGCCAACGCTTTACCAGCAGAGCTGCCTGCATCACTTGCTACGATAGCTAACTCGCTAGCACCTAAGCCACAAATTGTTGAGTTAGACGCCTTTACCCTGACCGGCATTGCAGCGTCAGGTTATGAAGGCAGTCAACAGCTAACCGAGCTGTGGCCACGGGTAAATAACTCTGGCATTGATATCAGCACTTGTAACAATAAAGCGGGCATCGGGCTAAGCACCCAAGATCTCTCGGTCTATAGCTTCACTAAGTCCAATCAGCTGGAATATATGGTGGGTTGTGAGCTGCTTGCGGGAGCAAGCTTTCCGGCCTCGTTAGCGGATGAGACGGTTTCGCGCGAAATCCCGAAAAATACCTACGCTGTGTTTGAGTTCAAAGGGGTAATGGACAATCGCTATATCGAGTTTTGGCAAGCCATTATGCGAGATTGGTTCCCCAGCTCTGGCTATGACCATAAGGGTGGTTATTTCTTTGAATATTATGGCCCCGAATCTGCGGCCAATAGCGATCAGTCGGTGATGAAGCTTTATTTTCCGATTAAGAAAAAATAAAGCGGATATTGGTAATATTGAGGAGGCTGTTCCAGCGCCACGTAGGAGCCCCAGTAATGGGGCGATGGGGTTTATCGTAGCATGACTGCTCCTTGCTGCCTTTAATTGGCAACAGGCTAAAACTCAGCTCGTAGCACATATTTTCGTCATATAGGACAGACCAGCTTAGGCTAAGGTACTCTATGTATTAGCAATAAAAAGTGCCTGTCCTATTTTCCCTTCAGTTTAGGCTGGAGTGATTATCTTTTGTTTATTCATACTTAGCGAGAGAAAGGTGGCCTTCCTCCTTTTATTTATTAAGCGGAAGAGCTTGAATGGCCTTTAGAACATCTCGAACTATGGCCTCTCTTTTGTACAGATCTTGCAGCCTGTTAGGCGTATCTATATTTAATGCAAAATAAACGGGGCCCGATGGCCATTCTACCCAGCCAACCCACCAGCCATAACGGCCTTCCCAACCGGTTTTTGCTCTTAATATCCAATCTTTTTCAGCCTCTACTATCAAAATATCCTTTAACAGCCGCTGATGTTCTATCTGGAAAGGAAGGTCGTTATGAAAAAGCTTTTGCAGAAAGGTAATTTGCTCTGAAGCGGAAATGGCAAGCTTCCCATCAACCCAATAGGCACCACTTTCGGTGCTGGGGTCTATATTGCCATAATCAATTTTTTTGAGGTAACTTATTGTTTTTTCTTCACCTAGCTCCTTTGCAAAACCCGCATAAACCCAAAGAGCCGAATTTCGCATCGCCGAACGTAAATTTTGATCTTGATTATGAGGCTCGAAACCTCTTTTAACTCCATCCCACGGAAAAACCTGAAATTCATCTTTAACTAATCCCGCATCTAAAGCAAAAAGGGTATGCGGGATCTTGAATGTTGAAGCGGGAGAGTAGCGCTTGTTTGCTCGCTCTTTGTTATAAATGCTTATTTTTTCAGGTGATTCACGAGCATCAACCACGAGAATTGTGCCGGTCGCATCGTACTTATCGAAGAATATCTTCCACTCAGGTTTGGCTTCATTTCTTTCCTGAGTAAAGCCGTCAGGGACTATGAATACGAAAAGCAAAAATAAAATTAAAATCTTCATGTTAACTATATCTCCATAACGTCTAACGCTTGGTAAATTTGCGCTTTACTTAGTGTTTGAATCTGACTGGCGAAATTTGCTGAGGAAAAGATGCCTGCTCTGTCTTTTTGTTTTGAATATTCGGCCCTGATTATGCGCCAAATAGCGATGATTAGGTAATGCAAATATACTTTCCTATTAAGAAGCGCGAGTAAGACTTCAAGCAAATAAATAGTGCTACATGCTGATAAGTGGCGTTAACTAATTAGTGTATGCTTAAAACCTAACTTTGATGATTGGATGTCGAATATGAAGAGCAAACTAAAGCTTCTAGCATTCACGGTGGCTTGCTTTGCCACTAACGCGCAAGCTGAAGTATTTAAAGAATTTGGTGATTACACCGCGTCAGTAATAGAGCAGCAAAACGGCGTAGTAGAAAAACAGGCTAGCGTGTCATTGCAAGGCAGCCCGTTAAAACTGGATTTTAATGCTAACTCGAATACCAAGGGGGTTTTGGCATTGGTTGCTGGCGAGAATGTGCAACTGATAGTTGATGGGGTAGTGATGGATAACCAGTTAGATGACTAGGAAGTCCTCAAGGTAAAAAATGCCCACAACATGGCGATCGTTTACCAGTCTAAAACCTACCCCGTCAGCACTAAGGGCAGCGGTGCGTCGATGATATTTATCACCGACTTTAGCGACTCCGGCAAAAAGGCGCCCGCGAACGCCCTTGATTATCGAATTGAGAAAGACCAGTTTGTTACCTCGCAAGGGGTTATCTCAAGTGGATGCTTTGGACAATTACAAACGGATTTAAACGGTGATAACTCGGTTGCTGCCATCTACATTAATCGCAATATTTCTCGCGGCTGTATCGACGCCAACTTCCCTTTTCCCGGTGGTGATGAAGCCAAGATCAGCTACAAAATTGTTAGTGAAGGCAAACCAAACCAATTTAATCTCGAAGTGTGCGAACGTGTAGACGGTTCATTGGGCGGATCATGCGACAACATCATTATCGAGTTTGTTAATCGCCCTTATATCACGCCGAGCAAAACCCTAAGCGTGCTGTCGATAGAAAAAATTGGCGAGTGGTAATTGATTATTTGAGTAAATTGGTTAGGCCGGTCCTTTTCGTTATATCAGGTAGGAGATGTATGGACTCCTCCCCACGCGGGAGATACGGTATAAATAAATCGACGAAAAATTACTTTACCAAGGGAGTCCATACATGAAGAAATCTAACTTATTCGCCATCGACATTGCAAAGAATGTTTTTCAAGTTGCACACTTAGTTGGCAAAAAGGTGAAAAGCAACAAAGCCATGAGTCGTAAACGATTAAAAGCACTGCTGGCTGAATCGGAGCCTTCACGTGTTGCAATGGAATCATGTGGTAGCGCCAGCTATTGGGCGCGCTTGGCCCAGTCCTATGGTCACGAA